>CAMLPA010000012.1 GCA_946481605.1 uncultured Flavihumibacter sp.
TACATTCTTTTCATCGCGCTCTTCGCTATCCTGGTGTACGCGCCTATCGCGCACTGGACCTGGCATCCCGAAGGATTCCTCTTCAAATGGGGTGTTCTTGACTTTGCCGGTGGTACCGTGGTACACATTTCAGCCGGTTGCGCCGCCCTCGCAGGTGCGTTGGTACTGAAAAGGAGAAAGTCACACATGGAGCACCAGGAAATTCCTCCCGCCAACATTCCTTATGTACTGATTGGTACTGGTCTGCTCTGGTTCGGCTGGTTCGGCTTTAACGCAGGTTCCGCACTGGGTGCAGGTTCTCTTGCTGTTTCCGCTTTCGCCACCACCAACACCGCTGCTGCTGCCGCTGGTTTGTCCTGGATGTTCTTCGATGTACTCCGTGGCAAGAAGCCTTCCGTACTCGGTTTCTGTATCGGTGCAGTAGTTGGCCTGGTTGCCATTACGCCCGCTGCAGGCTTCGTTGCGGTTCCACAAAGCATCTTCATCGGTGTTGTTGCAGCCATCATCTCTAACCTCGCAGTTTATTACAAACAAAAATCCAAACTGGACGATACACTGGACGTATTCCCCTGCCACGGTATTGGTGGTATGGTAGGTATGCTCCTCACCGGTATGCTGGCTACCAAAGCTGTAAACGGCGCGGGTAACGATGGTTTGTTCTACGGCAATTCTGAGTTCTTCTTTACACAGGTGAAAGCGCTCGCCATTGTAGTAGCCTACAGCTTCACAGTATCTTTCCTGATCTTCAAATTCATCAACTTCATCCTGCCGCTCCGCGTTAGTTCTGAAGAGGAAGAACTGGGTCTGGATGCTACTCAACACAACGAGAAGTACCTGCAAGGCACCCTGCTGATCAGCAACAACGGAAAAATGAAAGAAACACCTGCAGATGCAGAAAAAGGCACAGTAGACGTGATATAGTAATCTAGCACATTACTATCGTCCACCATACCTTTTTCCTAATAACAAATAAAAAACGCATAACAATGTTACAAAAAATTTTTGCAACGGCAGTTGCAAGCATGAGCTTTTTGCCCCTACTCGCCCAGGAAACAGAGACCACAACAGAAGCTTCCACAGAAAAAAAGTCAACGACCACCTTCTCCGGAATGGCCGATGTATATTATCGTTGGGATTTCAATAAAATGGCTGGTAACAACAAAACCAGTTTCACCAACAGCCACAATTCGTTTGAATTGGGCATGATCAGCGCGAAGCTGGAACACAAATGGGACAAAGTTGCACTGGTAGCCGATATCGGTTTCGGAAAGCGTGCAGAAGATTTCAACTATGCTGATGAAAACACACGTTTCGCTATTAAGCAGTTGAATGTGGCTTACGCACCTACTGAATGGCTGAAATTCACCGCCGGAACTTTCGCCACCCACGTTGGTTATGAACTGGTGGATCCTAACCTGAACAGGAACTACAGCATGTCGTACCTCTTCTCTTACGGTCCTTTCCAGCATACCGGTCTGAAAGCCGACATCACCGCGGGTAAACACAGTTTCATGGTGGGTATCACCAACCCCACCGATCTGAAATTCGCTCCGGAAGGAAGTAAGAAATTTGTGATCGGTCAATACGGATTCGCCATCAGCGACGCAGTAAAAACTTACCTGAATGTTGTTGCCGGAGAAGATGACGCCACTATTGATTCCAAAATTTTCCAGGGCGACTTCGTACTTACCGCCGGTGTAAGCGATAAGTTTTCCGTTGGCGCCAACGCCAGCTTCAACCGCAACACTTATCCCGTTGCAGGCAAAAAAGAGTCCTTCAACTGGTGGGGTGCCGCTGGTTACCTGAACTTCGATCCTACTGAATCGTTGGGCTTCACACTCCGTGTGGAAAATTTCGATGATAAAGATCAGCGCAATGTATTTGCAGATGCCCCTAAAGGCGGAAGCGTGCTGGCCACCACATTATCTACCAACATCAAAATAAAATCACTCATCTTAATACCGGAAATCCGGTTTGAAAACGCTGGCGAGGAGATTTATGAAAATAAATCCGGCGCAGGCAAGAAGACGAACGGCCATTTTCTAGTTGCAGCCGTCTATCAGTTTTGATGAAAGAAAAAGCCGGGTTTTTACCCGGCTTTTTCGCTTTTAAGAACGACCAATTCGTTTTCAGATAGCTTCACCTACCCTATCTCTCCTTATTCTATTGTACCCATTTTTTATAAGGCTTACGCGGAGTTCCTGCCGGCATTAATGATACCGAAAGAAGCTCTTGTCGTAAGCTTTTCATATAGTTCCTTTCTGCCCTGCTCTTTCAACAAAGCCGGATCCTGCAATGCCTGGATCGCATATTGCTGAATGGTAAGCAGCGGCAATACAATCTTGTCGCGCATCTGGATGGAAAGCTGGTCAACAGGATAATCGCTCATCAGTTCAGTATGACCAGTTATTTTAGAAAGGTATTTCCAGGTCAGTTCATATTCGTAATAAATCTTGTTCCAGATTTCTCCGAACTCGGGGTGTGCTGATAAGTGTTCGGTAAGCGGGAAATAACATTTCTTCATCGCCATCTCGCAGTTGTCCACAAGCGTTTTAAAGAACATGGATTTGCGGTACAGTTCCTTCACTTCATTCAACCTTCCTTTCTTCTCCATCGCCTGCATAGCCATACCCATGCCGTAATAACCGGTCACGTTCTGCTTTAACTGGCTCCAGGCACTTACATAAGGAATCGCGCGCAGGTCCTTTAACGTTAGTTTCGAGTTGTTGTTCCGCTTCGCGGGCCGGCTGCCAATATTGGTATCGCTGTAGAACCGGAGCGGACTTACCGCCGAAAGATATGACATGAACTTCGGGTGCTCTTTCAGTTCGGTATACGCATGAAAACTTTCGCGTGAAAGTTGCTCCAACAGGCTTTCTTCTTCTTCTGTAAATGTTTTCTCCAGGGAACTGAACAATTCATTGGTTACTCCTGCATGAAGCAGTTGTTCCATATTAAACTGTGCCGCATCAACGGTTCCGAAGCTGGAACTTACGGTTTGCCCCTGAACGGTTACCTGGATTTCTTTCCCGGAAATATTCTTCCCGAGTGACGCGTAAAACTTATGTGTTTTCCCTCCACCACGTGCGGGCGGACCGCCCCTGCCATCGAAGAACAGCACGTCGATACCGAACTCCTTTGATACCCTGGTCAGCGTTTCTTTCGCTTTGTAGATGCCCCAGTTGGCCATCATATAACCGCCATCTTTTGTGCCGTCGCTGAAACCGAGCATTACGGTCTGCTTATTGCCCCGGCGCTTCAGGTGTTTGCGGTACACATCAAGACTATACAGTTCACGCATAACATCCGCGGCCACTTCCAGGTCGGAGATGGTCTCGAACAATGGCACCACATCAATGTGCATGTCTTTTTCTTTCCAGCCACACATCCTGAAGAGTGCGTATACTTCCATTACTTCCAGTGCGGAGCCGCACTGGCTGATGATGTAGCGGCTGCAGCCCTCAGGGCCGTTCATTTTATGGATTTCGCGGATCGCGTAAATGGATTCTATCGTATCCTTTTCGATGCCTTTTTCCCAGTTGTCGGATTTGAAATGCCCATCCGCGGTAATCAGCAGTTTCAGCTTTTCCGCGTCACTCAGTTTACCATAATTCGTGGGCAGTTCCGTTTCACCTTCTGCGGCCATCATAGTGATCACCTTGTTGTGTACGGAACTTTCCTGCCGCACATCCAGCGTAGCGAAATACAACCCGAAAAGGTGCACTTTATTGATGAAGCTGTTGAGCAGGTCGAGGAAAAGACTGCTGTGGCGGTGGATCAGCATTTCGCGGATTTCCAGCAAGGGTTTCAGCAGGTCATCTTTGCTCAGTCCTTTTGCGGCGCGGGGAATAAAAAGGTGGTCGTATAGTTTTTCTTCCAGCTTCGTCAGCAGTTCTTCTATTCCAGCAAAAGTGAGCCTGCGCTTCAGTTTCCGGATATCGAGGTAATAACATTTGATGATGCTTCCACGCAGGGCGGCGGCCACTTTCAGCGTGATGTCTGCCGTTACGAAAGGGTTTCCATCCCGGTCGCCACCAGGCCAGAAGCCCATTTGCACCACGGGTTGTTTGGAAGGATCGTATTCAGGATATTGCTGGGTAAGTTTATTGATAATTTTCCCGCAGGAAGTATAGAAAACATTTTCGAGGTACCAGATCAGGCTCACGGCCTCATCGTACGGTGTGGGTTTCTGCTTTTTGAAGAAAGGTGTTTTCCCCAATTGCTGCAGGTAAGTATTGATGTGGTTAACATCATTATCGGCCACAGCCTTTGAAAGATCGTTGATGATCCCGAGCACGGGACCGGGATAAAACTGTGTGGGGTGCGCTGTAAGTACCAGGCGTACCGCGAAATGCTGCAGCTTTTCGAGCAGATCGTCCTGCCTGCCGGATTGTATCACTTCCGATTCGAGGTGTTTGAGCGTCCCTACCCCGTTCATATCGTTCACATCACTGAAAGCCGCGTCTTCCAACGCGTCGAACAGCACCACCTGGCGCTCCACGTACTGCACAAAACGGAAAAGGAAATCGATGCGTTCCTGTTCGGTTTTCAACGAAGTATGTTTGTGGAAGAACTGCTCCATTAATTCGCGCGGACTCTTCTTTTTCTTAAATCCTTCCTCGCAATGGTTCTGCAAAAGGGAAAGCAGAATCCCCGTTCTTTCAATACGGTAGAACGGCAGGGACGAGAAAAGACTGTTGTACAATTGGAACTTCAGTGAAACCTGGTCATGAAACCGGCTTACGGAAGGAAGCGAACTTGCCATTGGCGTAACGATGTGCTTTTGGTTAATGAAAGGCAGGCGGGCATTCAAAACGCTAATATACTGAAACGACGAGGATGCCCCAAAAAAAAGACCCCCGTTTCCGGAGGTCTGAAGCCTTATCAGGCGAATTGTTTTTCTTTTTTTCTTTTTATCTGATTGACCAGCGAATCGAGGGCCTGGTCGAAAGATTCTTCAAATGTTTTGGAACTTGTTTTTACGAAGAAATCGTGGCGTGGAACGTGTACCCTGATCTCTACGATTTTATCCTTTATCGTGTGAACTACATTGTCCAGCTTTAAGAATACGTCCGCTTTGATGATTCTGTCATGAAACGTTGAAAGTTTTTGCAATTTCTGATTCACGTAATCTACCAGTTTAACATCTGGATTAAAATGCACAGTCTGAATGTTAACGTTCATAGCATCGCAATTTTATTATGAAGAAATAAGAAATGAAAGAACTGCAGTTTGTTCATATTGGATATTGTTTTATCGGACTATTAAGTTATGTTGAAATTATTGGAATCCCAAAAATATAGTGGTGTTTTTTAGGGTTTGAAATGATATTTTAACCTCATTTTCATTCCCCTTTTGGATGTGCTTTTTTATGTGCGGCTTTCAGCTTTTCAATGGTATTATGGGTATATACCTGTGTGGCCGCCAGGCTGGAGTGTCCCAGCAATTCCTTGATGGCGTTGAGGTCTGCACCATTATTGGAAAGATGGGTGGCAAAGCTGTGCCGCAGTACGTGCGGACTCTTCTTCGTGATGGTGGTCACCTGTGCAAGCGCCTGCTTTACCATATTGTATAATTGCTTTTCCCCCAACTTCTTTCCCTTTGAAGTAAGCAATAAGGGCGATTCCTGTGTTGCTCCTTCTTCAGGCCGGTCAGGGTGTTGCAGGTACGCCTTTATTTCAGCCATCAGTTCCTGTTGAAGCGGGATCATCCTTTCTTTATTGCCTTTTCCCAATACCCGGAGTTGGGCTCTTGAAAATTCCACCTGTTCACGCGTAAGTCCGATAAGTTCGGCACGGCGCATCCCGGTATGGTACAACAATACCAGCGCGAGCCGTTGTGTTCTCCCCTCCCAGTTATCCGGAAACTCTACATGCCTGAATAAGGTCTCCAATTGGGCCTTCTCCACATATACGGGGAGCTTCCTGCCGATTTTTGGCAATACAATGCCCGCGGCGGGCGATTGCGACTGAAGCCCGCTTTTTATCCGGTATTTGTAGAAAGATTGCAAGGCTGAAGCCCTTCGCCGCATGGTAGTGGCGGTGGCCCCCTGCTCCTTCAGGGAAACGAGCCAGGAGCGCACCATTGGTTGGGTAACGGCTTCAAACCCGGTTACGTCAAACTCTTTTTCAATGTATTCGTGGAAAAAACGCAAGTCATCCCCATAACTCCGGATGGTATTGAACGCATACCGCTTCACCGTGGAAAGATGGGTGAGAAACGATTGAATGGCAGGATGATACTGAGGTAATAACATAAAAAGGTTGGTCCAAAGTTATACTGTTTGAACCAACCTTTGTAATATAAGGAATAAGTTATTCCGGGTTATGCTTCGATCTTGCCGCTGGCGATCTGCTGCTTGTACACAGCTTTCAGCACTTGACCACGACGCTTAACAGACGGCTTTGTGAAAGACTGACGACCTCTCAGTTGCAATAAGATCTTCGCTTTTTCGAATTTCTTCTTGTACTTCTTGAGTGCCTTGTCAATATTTTCGCAGTCTTTAGAATCGATGATTAACATATTTGATACCTCCTTTAATGAAATTTGGGATGGCAAAGGTAGGGATATTTCTCAAAAAAACAAACCTTACCAACAAATTCGTGATATCCTTAATTTGCGGCATGTTTACAGGAATTATTGAAGCATTGGGCCGGGTGGAAGCCGTAACCGCCGAGGGCAGCAACAAAACCTTTGTGGTGAGCAGCCCCATCAGTTCCGAATTAAAGATCGACCAGAGCGTGAGCCATAACGGCGTTTGCCTGACCGTGGAATCCGTTGCCGACGGCGTGCACACGGTGACCGCTATTGCCGAAACGCTCGAAAAAACGAGCCTTGGTAACTGGACCGCCGGTACCATCGTAAACCTGGAACGTTGTCTTCCCCTCCATGGCCGGCTGGATGGCCACCTGGTCCAAGGGCATGTTGACACTACAGGCACCTGCATTTCGGTTACGCCGAAGGAAGGGAGTTGGGAATTCGACATCAGTTTCCCGGAGCGGTTCGCGGCATTGGTCATCGAAAAAGGTTCTGTTTCCCTGAATGGGATCAGTCTCACCGTTTTTAATGTGGGCAGGGACAGGTTTACCGTGGCCATCATTCCCTATACTTACGAGCATACGAATATGCACGATTTAAAAGCGGGAGACGCGGTGAATATTGAGTTTGATATGGTGGGGAAATATATTCAGCGGAGTTTGAGCCTGAAATAATCCCCAGCCTATATCTTTTTCCCTTTCATGGCCGATCCTACTGCTTCATCCATGGCGCGTTCCGCATAGGGACGGGACACTTCATTCAGTTCCTCAATCTTTTTATGGATCAGGTTTTTGTCTTCCATGGTGAGCGCCAGTTGCAAAGCCTGCATAGCGGCGGCGGTATCCTGTAGTTCCTGCGGTGTAAGCAACTGAACATGCTTTGCAATGAATCCTTCCGTGGAGGCGAGCAATTGTTCTCCTTCAGTACGTGCTTCCACCAGGGCGCGGGTGGCAATGTCTTCCTTAGCATGTGTAACGGAATCGAGGAGCATTTTTTCCACTTCTTCGTCCGTTAAGCCATACTGGGGTTTCACTTCAATGCTTTGTTCCACGCCACTCCTGAGTTCTTTGGCTTTCACCACCAGGATACCATCGGCATTGATCAGGAAGCCCACTTCCACTTTGGGTAATCCTGCGGGCATACCGGGAATACCACTGAGGTTGAATTCCGCGAGTTTGCGGTTGTCTTTTACGAGATCGCGTTCGCCCTGAAAAACGGAGATGCGGATGCCACTTTGTCCATCTTTCTGGGTAGTGTATTGCCTTGCAGCTTTCGTTGGAATCTTAGAGTTTCGGGGAATGAGCACATCCATGAGTCCTCCCATTGTTTCAATTCCAAGGGAAAGCGGTGTAATATCCAGCAACAGGAAATCGCGGTTGTTACCCGCAAGTATATCCGCCTGCACCGCGGCGCCCAGCGCCACCACTTCATCAGGATTCACTTCATCGTGTACCGGTTTTCCAAAAAAAGCCGCCACGGATTCTTTCACCAACGGCACACGTGTAGAGCCACCCACCATTACAATCGTATCAATATCCTGTTGGTTAAGTCCTGCATCTTTCAGGGCGTTAGCGCAGGCATTCAATGTTTTTTCCACCAAAGGTTTCGCCAGCGCTTCAAACTGTTCTTTTGTAATGGTGAACGCCATTTCACGGATGGTGGCGGAAAAATTATCTTCTTTACTCAGGGCTTTTTTCGCGGCTTCAGCGGCCAGCCTGAATTCCTGCAGCAACTGCTTATCGTTTTCAAACACTTCTTTTTCCAGCCCCGAACTTTCCATCCAGTATTGGCGGATAATGTTATCGAAATCATCTCCCCCCAGGTAAGTATCGCCATTAGTAGACAGCACTTCAAAAATACCATTGCTGATCTGCAGAATGGATACATCGAAAGTGCCGCCACCCAGATCGTATACAGCGATTTTCTTTTCTTCTTCTTTTTGCAGGCCAAGTCCGTAAGCCAGACTTGCAGCGGTAGGTTCATTGATGATACGTAGCACATCCAGTCCTGCCAGTTTACCGGCATCCCTTGTAGCCTGGCGTTGTGCATCATTAAAGTAGGCGGGAACGGTGATCACGGCTTTTGTAACCGGGGTTTTCAGAATATGTTCAGCTCTTTCTTTGAGTTCTTTCAGAATAAAGGAGGAAAGTTCCACCGGAGAATAAAACTTATCACCTACCTGTACTTTCACGAGGGAATCCGTGTTGTCGTCGATGATCTTATAAGAAAAAAGATGCGCATTGTTCCGCACATCGCTGTACGATTTGCCCATCAGTCTTTTCGCCGAAAAAATAGTATTGGAAGGCTCTTTCACCAACAATTCCCTGGCCTGCTCTCCCACTGTTACCATGCCCGCGTCTCCGAAATGCACCACCGAGGGCACCAGTGAAGAGGTATTGTGTTCCTTTAACGCCACTGGTTGCCGGCTTTCCGGGTGGATAATGGCCACGAGGCTATTCGTGGTGCCCAGGTCTATCCCAACGATCATCTCTTCTTTCTGCAAACTGCCTGTTGCTATATTGATACCGATTTTTGCCATTCTTCTGGATATTTAATGGGCAAAGATACGGCATCCGTTAGCGCATCAGGTACATTTTTCCGTAGCCGTTGGTAAAGAACCGGTCCGTTTTATCGCTTTCTGAACTGAATTTTTCCAGGGATTTTCCATTCAGATTTGTGAGTACGCGGTACAGGTACACGCCATTGGCCAGCTTTTGCCCGTATTGGTCGGTCCCATCCCATTTGAATTCCGTGATGTTCCTTCCTATGCGAAGTGGTCCAAGTTCGGCTTTGGTGATCTCGCGCACAATCTTCCCCGTTACGGTGAGGACCTGTATCCGGATGTTTTGGGGTATCTCGCTGCCTGTTATCGTGAACACGAACGCCGTTGAGGTGGTGAACGGATTCGGATAGTTCAGCATGTTAGAGATCATCGGCTTGTTATAAGTCTGGAACACCACCTTGTATTCCAGGTTTCCTGCTTTGTTCTCACTTCTGTCGGTGCCTTTTACCGTTAACTCGTATTCTCCATCCTGCAACAAATGCGGCATAAATTCGAGCATGGCCGTATTGTCTGTTTGCGGATCGGAAGGTGGCGTAAACCTTAATGTATCGCCATCCACTTTAAAGGTACGGGTCCAGCCGCCCTGTTCCATGTAACGAAGCGTCACGGTTACCGCAGCGGTATCGCTTAACGGCATGAAACGGGCCTCGTCTTTTAATTTAATAGCGATATTCGGTTTGGAAGAAACGATGTCCTTATTAAGGATATGCATGCCATCGAAAGTAACATCCAGCAAAGGATTGGTTTCATCCGGCCGCACATATAGGTTCCGGAAAAGGAAGTTATTAAAATGGTGTTGTTCCGGTTGATCGTTATCCGGGTTCACTTCAAGATAAATGGTATTGGCGCCAGGATAAAGTTTGGTATCGATCACCGGTTTTAGAATCGTTGATTCGCCTACGCGAAGAGAATCTATTCTTTCCGTAGCCAGTTGATGGGTATTGTTGTTTCTGTCTACCAGGAGGAATTTTAACCTTAAACTATCAAAAGGCGTTTGACTTATGTTTCTGAAAGCGATATTAAAGTCGACCTTCTCCCCCAGTTCCACGGTATCTTTTGTACTGAAATAATCTTTTGCCGACAGGGCGCCTTCCGGCACTTCTCCATACTTGATCTGCCAGTACTTCAATTGCCGTGGTTCGTGGTTGGTGGTTTCCTGTTCAGAAAGAACGAGTTTCAGCTTTGTATAAACAGTAGGATCCACAAAATCCAGTGTGGTATCCTGTTCCAGTTTGGCACTCTTATAGAGGAGATCTTCTGAAAAATCATTTTTAATGCCGTAAAGCCTGAATTCGGACTGATCCACAGCCGCGGATCCATAGGAGGATTTCCAGTGTAAAGATTTCCATTCTTTGGCTGTTCCTGTTTCCAGCGCCTTGAATACACCATTATTTCCATGATGTGAAATATTGTACCGGCTGGTAAAACTTTCGGCATTGTTTTTACCTACCCGTTGATCCACGACAGTTATATTTCCATCTTTATCTTTATCCAGAATGAACAGGAATGGCCTGTTGCTGGTAAATGAATCAATCGTATTTATTCCTATCTCTTTAAACCTGCTGTATAAAGCATCATCCCCATAAATACTTACGTCATTTTTCCAATCGTTCACGAATATGGTGGAACCTGAATTAGAAGGGGCTGCATTCCATACAGCAATCATCACATCATTTTTTATGCTGTCGAGGAAAGTAACGGCATCATGTCTTCCTGCGGCATTTTGGTGGTTGTAGTAATAAAATACGCCCACATCAATTCCATTTGCCGGGCATGCCGGGTTCCTGCTCTTCAGTAACCCTGCGCTTCCTATGCGCTGGTTTCTGATTTGTTTGCCTGTTTTCTTATCATACGCCATGAACACCAGTGAATTTGCATAAGAGCCGCAATAACTCAGCGTTTTAACTACATCGTTCAAAAAAGTAAGCGGTGCAATATTATCGTTAACATACAAGGTGGTAAAGAACTTAAACGATGTGATGGCTTCAGCAAAGGCAAGTTTTTTTTCGGCATCGTATTTTAGTTTTTCCGCTTCATTCTTCAGGAACTGGTAATAGTGAGACTGGTTCCATCCTGTTTCGGAATTCGGGAGAAAAATGAAGGAAGAATTGGACCATTTAAAATCACTTCCATCCTGCGGCACTACCGCAGTACGCCAATAATAAACGACACTGTCCAGCAAATTAACTGAAGGTGTAAACTCCAGCACCCCACCTGCGGAAGACACTTTTTGTTCTCTTAATAGCGGGGAATTATACTTTTCCGTTGTGTCGATCTGCAGTACATATTCCATCTCCTTTCCGAAGGGATTTGAAGTAGATGCGACAAACTTCTCTGGGCGCTTATTCACAATGGAAAACCTGTATGGATAAACCGGTCTGGCTTCGTCTTCATACACCACCACATCTTTCACGACCCGGTTGTTGCTCTCACACAATTCATCTGTTGTATTTTCAGGGTCGAGTTCAACTACAACCTTGTTAAGCCCCTTGTCCCGTGTAGCAATAATGGGTACGGAAAGATAAATTGAGTCTCCTGCCGCAACGGGTTTGATCTTATCGTAATAAAGTGTATCCGAAGTATTATCGGGCAAGGTACGCATCACCTTAACAAGGAGTGAATCACCCGACATGTTTCCGATATTATGCACTTTAATATCCAGTTCAAATCTGCTTTCTGCGATAGTTAAAAAAGAAGGGGTCACCTTTATGGATGGTTCATCAATCGCATAGTCTGGCTTAGCAAAAGAGTTGAATTTTAATGCCGGATCACCATGGATGGATATCTGCTCCGCATGTAAGCGCGCGGTGTAATCGTCCTGACCCGCAACGGAGATAATCCTTTCCATCGCATCTTTATGAATCAACCCGAGGGAATTACCATAATCCGTTTTCCCTATCATTTTATATATGGCATCAATATAAATATTAAGATAGCTAACGATACCGAAATGCGTACTGGCTACAAAAGCAATGGAGCCGCGTTGTTTAGACAGGTTAAACTTTTCCGTGAGGGTTGACTTGGATGTAAGGCGGGTGATATCATAAGCAAAAAAACCACCAGCGTTACAGCCATTCACCAGAAATACCGGGTATTTCCCCTGGCTGTTGTAGCTTTCCGGGTCATTAATGCTGAACTCCAATATCGTTGCAGAAGAGTGCCCGAAATAATTCAGGATACTCACGCCTTCTTCAAAAAGTTTGCTAATCTGTAATGTGGCCGCCTCCTGACCAATGCCGGTGGTGGTTTTACAGAAGGTGTGCATCCTGGCACCGAACAAGGAATCATCTAACGTTTTCTTGTAGCCATTCATATAATTACACAATACCGTTCCCAGGTACTGATCACTTGCGCCCGTTACCTGCAACACGTTCTTCATCCACGACTTATCCGCGATATTGCAGGAGGGTGTTTGTTGTGCCAACTCATACTCCTTCACTTTTTCAAGATAATCTTCAATCTCCTGCGGCGTAATTACAGCCAACCTCCCGATTGGTGTTTCCGGCGTGCCAATAAAAGTTCCTTCCGCCGAAAGAAAATTATCTGACCCCGGACTACCAAAGGTTGGAACCAGGTTCAATCTTTTCGCATTATCAGTGCTTTGCTGATTGTAATACGCATCATACAACACCCCACGCCCCATCAGCAAAACAAATTTTGGTTTTACTGCAAACGTGGACCTTGCAAAAGACAAAAAGTTCTTGATACTGGAAGGATGCTTATTAATACCAAAAGCGAACTGGTCCTCCAGTTCATGAATATCGATTACTGTTGCATTGTGGTTGCCGCCTGGCGCTGATCTGCGGTAATCACGGTAACGCTCAACCGGATTTCCCTGCGGGCCATCATACAAAAGCGGATTTGATATAATGAGGTAATCTCCCTGCGCTGATGTATTGTAGAAGTCTGTAAAATTCCGCTTCAGCATCCCTTGTACCTGCCTGATATTGGCGGCCTGCTGTCCTACCATTATCAACTTTCTTGGCGTGGAGGAAGGCGCAAGCATTACTTTAAATATACTTGGCGTAGCGGTATTCACGACATACCTTTTCCCATTGGTAACATCATACATTACAGGCGCAACGCCACCATTGTTAAACTCTCTGATCTCCAGGTAATTGCCATTGGCCGATTCCGGTAATCTGAATTCAAAATTAAGCTGGTTCCCAAAATCAAACTCCCTTGGATAAGTAAGTGAGGTAAAAGAAACCACTATTCTGTCGGTCGAAACCTGGGAGCCATTCAAAATCCTGATATTTGCCGACTTGGAGCTTAGAGAAGACGCCGGAATATTTCCCATCGTAAAGATGGAATCCTGCATGAAGTTCATTGCTTTGTCCAGCAAATCCGTAGTTCCAAGTTGCACTTTTATATTTCGGGTATTCAGAAAATTCCCTGCAACACCAATTTTGATGGTTGCGGCAGGTCCGGATGTATACGGGGCGAGGTTTGAAAAAGTTCTTAAAAGTCCGGTCGTATTATTGGCGATCACATTGCTGGCCCAGAATTCTCCCTGGTCATAAGCGGAACTGTAAACATATTCTCCTATACGTGCTGCATACCCCGGATTGATCCGCGCTTTATACGCGGTATCAACAGTGTGCATGAAATAATTGTCTTTTGGCACAGGTGGGGCGGAAACATCATTGGTAAGCGTTTCAAAACGCTTGTTGTTTCCTGCAGGGTTCACGGTCAGGAAAAAAGATGCAGAATCCGTGTACAAACTATGCCTGTCGGAATGCTGAAAACGCGCCTCGCGGTACAATGTCCTGTCGGGTTTTCCATCGTTTCTTTCGCCCCAGAACTCTACATAATCCGAAGAGGAAGGCGTGCCGTTAGTAGTGGTGTATAAAGTAATCTCCTGCCCATTTCGCCACAACTGCAGGTGCGCCATAGGAATATTTTCCAGTCCTGCTGCTGCAAGTGACGACCGGCTGATGCGGTAAAGTCCGGTTGCCGCCACCTTGAATTTATAATAGGTCTTGTTGTAATCGATCCAGCTATTGTTAAACTGACCATAGCCCGCCCAACTCAGTAAAACAAGTATAATGGTAAACATTCTTTTCATGGTACGGCTCATTTTTCTTTTTTCTTCAGGTTGAACTTCAGCGAGAAAATATGGGTAAACAACGGATTTGACTGGTTGGCAAGGTTGGTGAACGCGTAGTCGATATAAAAGTTATTCAACTTGAATCCCGCACCTACAGCCGGTTGATAGATCCACACTTTCTTTTGATTAAGGGTATCACCATCTGCGAGCGCCTGTTGGAAATTGTTGATACCCGCCCTGATACTGAACACATCTTTGTAAGTAGCTTCTAATCCAAGCTTCGGATCCGCACTCAAAGGATCACTGCTGATCACGGTATTTCTTCTGCCATCGAAGGTGAGATCGATATTGGCTTCGGCCATCATGCTGATGGATTTGCTTATTCTGAAATTGTAGCCTCCTCCGATAACCAGTCGCGGTGCCGTGAGTTCGGTAGATTTGATTGGAATTTCATTGTTGGTAAGATAGAGTACTTCTTTTTCCCTGTCGGTGAACGTGAATGTCCAGGCGTTGAAAGTGGTCGTAAGGTCCCGCGCGGTGATACCGAAACGCCATTTTTTATCAATAACCTGGAAGCCCGCATCAATACCAAATCCCCAGGCGGTGGCGAAGCTCCCCACTTTCCGGTGAATGATTTTAGCATTGCCGCCGAAGCTTACCCTTCGCCCCTCTCTGGAAGACTTCAGTTCCTGGGCCATGGAAAGTAAAAAAGCATAATCAGCGGAAGAGAAGGTTTGAATATTGTTGTAGTTGATGGTACCATCGGGCTCCACCAGGAATAAGGTATTGGGGATATCGTCTACCGCAAACCTGAGTACCGAGATACCGATGGTGCGCTTGTTGTTGGCGGTGGGAATGGCAAGTCCGGCATAATCGTATTTTCCGATGCCCGCGAAATACTCGGCGTGCATGATACTGAGTTGCGGATCATTCTTTACGCCTGTGAGCCCGGCGGGGTTCCAATAACCTGCCGTAACGTCTTCCACCCCGGCTACCTGGGCGCCGCCCATTCCCAGCCCCCTGGCTCCTGCCCCGATGTTCAGGAACTCGTTGGAATACTTGCGGAACTGGGCAAATGAAGGCTTTGTTCCCACCATAAAAAGGAAGGCAATAAAAAACGGTCTCAGGTATTTCATCCGGTCTTCTTTCAGAATAAGCATGATTGGTTCGGTTTCACAGGAAGGTCCTCTTTCATCAAAAGTACGAAGGAGCCCGGTTCCGGGATTATTTCCGACAAAATAAAACGGTACGGTCGCGCTTATATTGTGGAAAGGTTCACAGTGTTTTAACGGATTATTCATCCATAAATGCACTGATGACAGCGTCCCGAAAACACCTGTCTGGGTCTGGTGTTTTTCTTTGGTCAGTGCACCTTCAAAAAAAGTATCTTTGCCCCGAAATTGTAGTTTTTCTATTCAAACTGAATGTATTATGGACCTGGTAGCAGAACTCCGCTGGAGGGGGATGTTCCACGATATGACCCCCGGCACCGACGCCCAACTGAACAAAGAAATGACCACCGGCTATATCGGGTTTGACCCAACGGCCGACTCCCTGCACATCGGAAGCCTGGTCCCCATCCTGATGCTGGTGCACCTGCAGCGCGCCGGACATAAACCTATTGCTCTTGTAGGCGGCGCCACCGGTATGGTAGGAGATCCGTCTTTTAAGGCCGAAGAAAGGAAAATGCTGGACGAAGACGCCCTGCAAAAAAACCTCGCGGGCATCCGGGCGCAGTTGGAAAAGTTCCTCAATTTCGACCCGTCTCTTCCGAATGCGGCAGAAATGGCCAATAACTACGACTGGTTTAAGGATTTTTCTTTCCTCGATTTTATCCGTGTGGTGGGTAAACACATCACCGTGAATTATATGATGGCCAAGGACTCCGTAAAAAAACGGATCGAAGGCGACAGCGGGATCAGCTTCACCGAGTTTACTTACCAATTGATCCAGGGCTACGATTATGTGTGGCTGAACAAAAACAAAAACTGTAAAATACAGATGGGCGGCAGCGACCAGTGGGGTAATATCACCACCGGCACCGAACTGATCCGTCGCATGGGCGGCTCCGATGCCTTCGCGCTTACCTGCCCACTGGTTACCAAAACAGACGGTAGTAAATTTGGAAAATCAGAGCAGGGCAATGTTTGGCTCGATTCCGCAAAAACCTCGCCCTTCCATTTCTACCAGTTCTGGCTCAACGCATCCGATGCAGACGCTGAAAAATGGATCAAACTGTTCACCCTGCTCGATAAAGCCACCTGCGAAAGCCTGATCGAACAACATAAGGCTGATCCCGCCGCACGTCTTTTACAGAAAAGACTGGCAGAAGAAATCACCCGCTTCGTGCACAGCCAGGAAGCGCTGGACGAAGCATTGGAAACCACTGCTAAGCTGTTTAATGCACAGTCCGCCCCAGCCGAATCGCTCAGCGTAAGCGATCTCGAGGAAATGAACGGTATCGTGAAAATTGATTACCCGCGTGAGAAATTGGCCGCAGGCATCGATCCGATCAGTTTTCTTTCAGAAACGGGCATTTTCCCCAGCAAAGGAGAAGCAAGAAAAATGCTGCAGAACGGAGGGATAAGCATCAACAGGAAGAAAATAGAAGATATGACCAGTCCGGTAACGGAAGGTATGTTGTTGCATGATACTTATCTGCTGGTGCAGAAAGGGAAAAAGAATTATTACCTGGTGAAATTTTCTTAGCCTATATTTTCACCGTAAAGGGGTATGTGGTATATTGTAGCTGCATACCCCTTGTTATGAAAAAGATGGCAAACCTGCTCCCAACCTTATCTTTCATTGTACTATTCTGCTTCCCCATTTTCTTAAAAGCGCAGCCACAATTTCGCAAATCCGCTCCCCCTATTGTCGCAGGATCAAAAAAGGCATCCGATGAAAATGTGTTCAGTGAATTGCGTTACTTCGCACTGACGATCCCCACCAAAGCACCAAAACAATTTAACGTACCCAAGGTCGATAAACTCCTTTTTATCGACAACAGGATGGATTCTACTTTTATAGGTTTCAGACTTAAAAAACTAGAGACAGAAAAGAAATACACGACAAATACCGCTTTGCCGGCCGCTCTTAATACTTACGCTAAAACGGCACTGGCTGCAAACGGAGAACAGGCAAAGGCCAGTGAACTCAGAATTTTCATTAAAAAATTCTGGCTTACCAGCGAATATGTACACCACCCATCTGAGGAATCCTTTTCCGATTACTACAAGGCTACTTTTTCAAAAACTTCTTTATGGGTTAGGATGGAGGCCTTTGCACTACTCAATGGCTATTACCACCCGGTTTTCAAGATAGATACCATCCTGCGAGCCCCGGAAAGACCTGAACGGGATTTCGACCAGGTATTTCCTCAACTCATGGAAGTCACTGCCGCCAAAATGAACGCTTCATTTGCCAGAAATGGATGGGTGAATGAACAACACCGGTGGACCGAAACGCAGTTAACCGATTATCTACAGCATCCTTTAAAGCACAAGGCTTTGAACGACCCACTTCCCATGAAAGGCATATTTTACAGCTTTAAAGATTTTCTGCAGAACACGCCAACTTATGCCGGCTACGTTTTTAAGCAAAACAGCCTTGATGATTTTCTTGCCAGCAGCGAAGCGCCGGAAAGGAACGTATGTATGAAAGTATGGGGATTCTCCAACGGAGAAACGGTTTTTGTAAGAATGGGAAACAAGTTCTATCCATTAAGAAGAACCGGAAATACTTTCAATGTACTCGGCGCCTATGATATTTCACAGGGTATAATCCCAATTCCACTGATCATTCCCGCAGCAGGCGGATTCGCTTATGGATTCGACGGTATAAAAGGCAAAGCCCGACAAAATTATTGTTACTATCATCTCGACCTGGAAACCGGGCTCATCTACTAACCGGCTTACATATCTT
This sequence comes from uncultured Flavihumibacter sp., assembly GCA_946481605.1. The sequence goes on from CAMLPA010000012.1 coordinate 18,072, forward strand.
TCGCGATCTTCTGGTAAGAAGTGGAAATTCCTTTGATGAGGGAAGAACTGAACCCCTGGTGTTCCATTTCATTCAAACCGGCGATGGTACAGCCTTTGGGAGTGGTTACCTTATCAATTTCCTGTTCGGGGTGTGTGTTTCTTTGCAACAAAAGTTCCGCAGCGCCTTTTACCGTTTGCGCGGCAATCAGGCTGGCGGTGGCGGCATCAAAACCGATCTCGATTCCACCCTGAATATTGGCGCGGATGTAACGCATCG
>CAMLPA010000013.1 GCA_946481605.1 uncultured Flavihumibacter sp.
GATACAGGGTTCATGCTTCAGCCGCATTTCTGGCGCGCCATGAACGACAATGATATGGGAGCTGACTTACAGAATACACTCTCCGATTGGAGAACGGCTCCGGAAAATATGAAGTTGGAGAAAATGGAAGTGGCCCAGCAGGATGGACTTGCAACCGTGCGCGCGCGATTCAATATGCCTGACGTACATGCAACTTTGAATATTGAATACCTCGTGAATGCCAGCGGCGCCATCCAGGTAACGCAATCCCTGCTGGCGGATACCAGTTTCAAAACTCCGATGCTGCCACGTTTCGGCATGAAATGGATATTACCCGCCGGGTTCAATACCATTGAATATTACGGACGAGGTCCCGGAGAGAACTACAACGACCGGTTCCAGGCCGCGCCTGTGGGCATCTACAAACAAACGGTGGACCAGCAGTTCTATCCTTATGTGCGTCCGCAGGAAACCGGAAATAAAACCGGCATCCGCTGGTACCGTATCTTTAACGCGAAAGGAAACGGCCTGGAAATTACAGCCGATACATTGTTTTCGGCCAGCGCCCTGCATTACTTCACCGCCGACCTGGATGATGTGAAGGAAAAGCACCAGCGCCATGCTGCTGATCTGGTAAAGCGCCCGCAGACCCAACTCAACATCGATAGGATGCAGATGGGCGTTGGCGGTATCGACAGTTGGCGCTCCTGGCCACTCGAACAATACAGGCTTCCTTTTAAAAATTATTCGTACACATTTCAGATCAAACCAATTAAATAAGCGCTCATGCAAAAGTTGCTTTTTAGTTTTCTCGCCATCTTCAGTGCGCTGCTTGCAGTGGCACAACAAAATGAATGGGAAAACCCCGCGATCCTCGACCAGCACAAAGAGAAATCGCATGTTACGTTCATGCTTTATAACGATGCTGCCACAGCCGCCAAAGATGATTACGCGCAGTCTTCACGCTACCGTTCACTGAACGGTGAATGGAAATTTGTGTATGTCGATAAACCGGCAGATGCCGTGAAAGATTTCTACGCGCCTTCGCTCAATGATGCGGCCTGGAAAAGTATTCCCGTTCCTTCCAACTGGGAAATGAAAGGATTCGGTATTCCCATCTATACGAATATCGTTTACCCATACCCGAAAAATCCTCCGTATGTCAACAACAACTATAACCCGGTAGGCACCTACCGCAAGTTGTTCACGGTACCCGAAAACTGGGACGGTCAGGAGATTATCCTTCATTTCGGCTCCATATCCGGTTATGCGCAGGTATATGTGAATGGGCAAAAAGCCGGTATGACGAAGGCCGCTAAAACACCGGCGGAATTCAACATTACAAAATTGCTGAAAAAAGGAGAGAACCTGCTCGCCGTGCAGGTGTACCGCTGGCACGATGGCTCTTACCTCGAAGACCAGGATTTCTGGCGACTCAGTGGCATCGAACGCGATGTTTACCTTCAGGCTTATCCCAAATCCACGATCTGGGATTTCTTCCTGAAAAGTGACCTTGATGCGAAATACACCAATGGTGTTTTCTCCGCAGTTGTTGACATCAGGAAATTTGAAGGTGCCGCCAATGCTGGCGCTGTAGTGGTGGAACTGCTCGATAAGCAGGGAAAAAACGTGTTCAGACAGGAGAAAAAAATCACGGGAGGAACAGGTGAAATCACCCAGGTTTCTTTTAACGGAACGGTGAAGAATCCCTTAAAATGGAGCGCGGAATACCCGAATCTGTATACCTGCGTGATTACGCAGAAAGATGCCGCCGGTAAAACGATTGGCGTTACTTCTTCCAAAACCGGTTTCCGTAAAGTTGAAATTAAAAACGCGCAACTGCACGTGAACGGAATGCCCGTGCTGGTGAAAGGTACCAACCGCCACGAACACGATGAGGTAGACGGCCACACACTCACCACGGAATCCATGATCCGTGATATTAAACTGATGAAGTTGTTTAACATCAACGCGGTCCGGAACAGCCATTACCCCAACGATCCGCGCTGGTACAAACTCTGTGATGAATATGGTTTGTACCTGGTGGATGAAGCCAATATTGAAACACACGGCATGGGCGCGGAATGGCAGGGTGGTTTCGACAAGTCAAAACATCCTGCATACCTTCCCCTCTGGGCACCGGCGCACCTCGACAGGATCCAACGCATGGTGGAATGGAATAAGAACCATGCGAGTATTATCATCTGGAGTATGGGCAACGAGTGTGGGAACGGCCCCGTTTTCTACGATGCTTACAAATGGATGAAACAACGGGATCCTTCCCGTCCTGTACAATTCGAACAGGCTGGTGAAAACAGCAATACAGATATTGTTTGTCCCATGTATCCCGGCATCAACGATATGAAAAGATATGCTTCCGCTACCGATAAAACGCGTCCTTACATCATGTGCGAATACTCCCACGCCATGGGCAACAGCAGCGGGAACTTCAAAACCTACTGGGACATCGTGGCTTCCTCCAAACAAATGCAGGGCGGATTTATCTGGGATTGGGTAGACCAGGGGCTGAAAACGAAAACTACCGATGGCCGTACTTTCTGGGCCTATGGCGGAGACCTCGGCGGATACCATCTGCAGAATGATGAAAACTTCTGCGCGAATGGACTGGTTGCAGCGGACAGAACACCGCACCCCGGTTTGTACGAAGTAAAACGGTATTACCAGCACATCAACTTTAAAGTGAAGGACGCGGCGCTGGGTATTGTTACCGTGAAGAATGATTTTGCGTTCACCAACCTCGATCAATATGCGTTTACATGGGGATTGAGTAATAATGGAGGACCAAGTGAATTACATCCATTTTCTGTAGAACTCGCTCCGGGAAAAGAAAAGGACATCAAACTTCCTTTGCCGATGATCAAGGCTTTGCCCGGAACAGAGTTTTTTGTTCACCTGCATGCTTACACGAAAACCTCTACAGCACTTGTGCCAGCCGGATGGGAAGTCGCTTCGGAGCAATTTAGTCTGAACGGCGTCTCCTGGTTCGCACATGATTTCGATAAAGGCGGTGAACTGAAAGTGACCAAGGAAGGCAACAGGTTGAAATTCACTTCAGGCAATGTGAGTGGTGAATTCGATACCCGTAACGGTAACCTGAATAACTATACACTGAACAACAACCGTGTGGTGGGCAGGTTCCCCCAGCCTTTCTTCTGGAGAGCGCCAACAGACAACGATTTTGGTGCGAACTTTCAATCTTATGCAGGTGCCTGGCGCACGGCCCACCTCAACAAAGAAGTGAAGAAAGTAACCGTAGGGGAGAAGGGCGCCGAAGGCCTGAAACTTACGGTGGAATATGAACTGAGCGATGTGCAGGCGCCTTATACGGTAGAGTACCTTATTCAGAATGATGGCGCCATTAAAGTGACCGCGTCCATTGATCTTAACGGGAAGAAACTGCCTGAATTGCCGCGCTTCGGTATGCGCATGGAACTTCCTGGGCAATACGAAAACCTGGAATACTATGGCCGTGGTCCATTGGAGAATTATGAGGACCGGAACAACGCTTCTTTTATAGGCTTGTACAAGGATAAAGTGCAGAACCAATGGGTGAAAAATTATATCCGTCCGCAGGAAAACGGTTACCACACTGATACCCGCTGGCTCTCCCTGAAGAATGCTGCCGGTCAGGGGCTCATGATAGAAGGTACTCAGCCCCTCGGCTTCAGCGCCCTCAACGTAATGACTGAAGACCTGGACCCCGGGCTCACCAAAAAGCAGCAACATCCCACAGATGTGAAACCCCGCGACAATGTGTTCCTCCACATCGATTTGCGCCAACGTGGCGTTGGGGGCGATAACAGTTGGGGCGCGCAACCGCACAGGGAGTTTCGGTTGATGGATAAGCAATATAGTTATAGTTATATTATGCGGTTAGTGGAATAGCAGCTTTCAATAGAGAATTAATATCTCGCAAAGGCGCGGAGGCGCTAAGCTTTGTTTGTAGGTATAATACTAAAAATACTTGTAATCAGCAGGAGAAAGACTGGTCATAATATGATCTGTCTTAAAAAGCACCTGCGGTTTCGAAACGCAGCAGCCCTTTGCGCCTCTGCGCCTTTGCGAGAATATAATATTGTGAAACAACAACTCTCCACCCGCCAAAAAAATCACCATGCACCTAACGAAACTCTTACTGCTCTGCCTCCTTTCTTCCCCGCTCTTTGCGCAGAAGAAAACAAAAGCAACCACACAGCCACCTGCCACCGTGCGCCAGCAATGGCTGATGCACATGCAGCAAGTAGTGCGTCCCGTGCTGTACAACTTAGCGAACGATAGCCTGAAAATCAATATGCCGGTAGAAACGGCACCCAACATCGACAACAAAAACCACCGTACGCGCGTAAGCTACCTCGAAGCCTTTGGCCGTACCATGAGCGGCATCGCACCCTGGCTCCAGAGTGAAGCCGGTGATGCCCATGAAAAAGCCCTGCGTGCGCAATACCGCACCTGGAGCCTTAAAGCTTTAACCAACGCAGTGGATTCCTCCGCCAACGATTATATGCTGTGGGACGGCGGACAACCACTGGTGGATGCTTCTTTCCTTGCCCTGGGACTGGTCCGCTGCCCGTGGCTCTGGGAAAACACCGATGAACTGACCCGGAAAAGGACGGTAGAAGTATTGGTGAGAACACGAAATACCGTACCGGTTTATTCCAACTGGATTCTTTTCCAGGCGATGATAGAAACATTCTTTCTGAAATACGGCTATCCTTATGATAAGGTAAGAATTGAATTTGGTGTAAGGGAATTCGCGCAGCACTGGTACACCGGTGATGGTATGTTCTCTGATGGGATGAACTTCGCGCTGGACTATTACAACAGTTATGTGATACAGCCTTATTTATCGGCCATCCTTGAAGTGACAGGAAGAACTTATGGTTGGTTCGTACCGAAGTTCGATAAGATCAGTAAGCGCTACGCGGAGATTCAGGAACGCCTTATCAATGCCGATGGAACTTTTCCTGCTATTGGCCGTTCCATCGTGTACCGTGGCGGCGCTTTCCAGCACCTGGCCGATATGGCGGCAAGAAAGAAACTGCCAGAAAGTTTAAAGCCCGCGCAGGTGCGTGGCGCTCTTTCAGCAGTGATTACGCGAACATTGGGCGCACCAAAAACTTTTAATGAGAAGGGATGGCTCACGATGGGCCTTTATGGAACGCAACCGGGGCTGGCTGATTTTTACATTACCACCGGATCGCTTTACCTATGCACAACCATTTTTCTGCCACTCGGCCTGCCGGAAACCGATCCTTTCTGGGCCGATCCGGACACGCCATGGTCCTCCGCAGCCATCTGGAGCGGGCAAGACGCAAAGGTGGACCATGCCCTCGATCTGAAATAAAAATGTATTTTTAACACTTACGGGATTTTCCCAAACCGGTTAAGCTATGTTCAAAAAAGTCTTCGTTAAAGCACTGCTTAGTGTGCTGTTTTTTTCTCCTGTATTATCCGTTTTTTCACAGGATAAAGTATACATGTTCAGCTATTTTAAAGGGAACGGGGAAGACGGGCTGCACATGGCTTATAGCATGGACGGATTGAAGTGGGAAGCGATGAATAATGATAAATCGCTGCTGAAACCAACAGTGGCCAGCGATAAACTTATGCGCGATCCCTGCATCATCAAAGGTGCGGATGGCCTGTTCCACATGGTATGGACTGTAAGCTGGAAGGACCGCGGTATCGGATACGCATCCTCCCCGGACCTGGTAAACTGGTCGGAACAACAATTCATTCCTGTTATGATGCATGAACCGGAAGCGAAAAACTGCTGGGCACCCGAAATCACTTACGACAAAAAGAAAAAACAATACGTGATTTATTGGGCCACCACTATTCCCGGGCGTTTCGCGGAAACGGATATTCCGGGCAACGATAATAACCACCGGATGTATTACGTGACCACAAAGGATTTCAAGAAATTTTCCAAAGCGAAAGTGATGTATGATCAGGGCTTCAATGTGATTGATGCCACGATCCATAAAATCGGAAAGAAATTCGTCATGTTCCTGAAGGATGAAACGAAAGTACCCGTGGCCCAGAAAAATCTCCGCGTTGCCACCAGTAAAAAACTGACTGGCGGATACGGAAAACCTTCGGCTCCGATCACGGGAAAATACTGGGCAGAAGGACCAACGGTTATTAAGGTAGGTGATGAATGGATTGTTTACTTTGACAAATACACCGAACATAAATATGGCGCCGTTTCTTCCCGAGACCTGGTGAACTGGACAGATATCTCCGACAAAATTCAGTTTCCGAAAGGCACGCGTCACGGCACCGTTTTCTCTGTAACAAAAGCTGAATTCGATAACATGCAGCAACTGCTCAAAAAATAATCCGATTGTTTGCTTTGCCATTATAAATACGACACCATGAAAAAAGTTTCCATCGCATTGGCCCTGGCCGGGATGCTCTCCGTTACTACAGCAACCGCTCAATCGCCCGCTACCATTGTAGTGCAGGCAGGTAAAACCATTGCTCCGGTTCAACCCACCATGTGGGGTGTTTTTTTTGAAGACATCAACTTTGGCGCCGATGGCGGCCTGTACGCCGAACTGGTAAAGAACCGCTCTTTTGAGTTCTCCATGCCCATGATGGGCTGGCGGGAAACAAGGCGGAACACCGGGAATGTGCTGATCACCAACCACCAGGAAATGAGCAGCGCCAACCCGAGGTATGCGAAGATCACCGTAAATGCCCCCGACTCCGGTTACCAACTGGTGAACGAAGGTTTCCGCGGTATGGGACTGAAAGCGAATGATACCTACGATTTTTCGATGTGGGCCGATATGGGAAGGGCGCGCAATGTACGCGTGGAAATAGAATTATTAAATGAGCAGAACCAGGTGATCGGCAGTTCTCCGGTGGCTGCTTCAGGAACAGGCTGGAAGAAATACGTGGCGGCTGTAACAGCAAAGGAAACTACGGCCAAGGGTAGGCTCCGCCTGGTATTCAAAGGAACGGGCGTAGTGGATGCAGATATGATTTCGTTGTTTCCCCGCGATACCTGGAAAGGAAGGCCCGGCGGTTTGCGCAAAGACCTCGTACAACTGCTCGCCGATATGAAGCCCGGCTTCGTTCGTTTCCCCGGCGGCTGTATTGTGGAAGGGCGCGACCTGAACAACCGTTACCAATGGAAAAAAACGGTGGGCCCGGTAGAAAGCCGCGAACTCATCATCAACCGCTGGAATACTGAATTTGCACACCGTTCTGCGCCCGATTATTTCCAGAGTTTCGGACTGGGGTTCTATGAATATTTTCTCCTTTCCGAAGACCTCGGCGCACAACCGCTGCCCATCCTCAATTGCGGGATGGCCTGCCAGTACAATACCGGTGAAGTGGTGGACCTCGACGAACTGGAACCTTATATACAGGATGCACTGGATCTGATAGAATTCGCTAACGGAAGTGTGCAAACGAAGTGGGGTAAGCTCCGTGCCGATATGGGACACCCGGCGCCTTTCAACCTCACCATGCTGGGTGTGGGCAACGAACAATGGGATGTGCAGTATATTGAACGTTACAAACGTTTCGAGAAAAGGCTGAAAGAAAAACACCCGGAAATAAAGATCATTTCCGGCTCCGGCCCGTATTATTCCGGTCCGCAATTCGAGTACGCCTGGAAAGAGTTGAAAAAACTGGGTCCCGCTTTCATTGATGAACATTATTATGTGAACCCGGACTGGTTCTTCAACAATGCGAAGCGTTACGACAACTACGACCGTACCGGTCCCAAAGTATTCGCGGGCGAATACGCTGCCCACGGTAAAGATGATAAAGCGCCCGAATCGCGCAATACCTGGCTCAGTGCCCTGGCGGAAGCGGCCTACATGACCGGCCTGGAACGCAATGCCGACGTCGTGCAAATGTGTGCTTACGCTCCCCTGTTCGCGCACGTGGAAGCCTGGCAGTGGCGTCCCGATCTGATCTGGTTCGATAACCTGAAAGCTGTAGGGACCCCGAACTATTATGTTCAGAAACTTTACGCCAACTACAAAGGCACCAAAGTGGTACCAGCATTGCTGAACGGCGTTCCCGTTACCGGGCAGGATAGTCTGTACGCAAGTGCCGTAATTGATGAGCCAACAGGTAAATTGTACGTAAAACTGGTGAACAACGCAGCAGTGGAACGTGTGATTAATATCCAGCCAGCCGGTTGGAAAAACACGAAGAAAGTAGGGATAAAAACACTTGCTTCCACAGATCTGATGCAGTACAATTCTGTAGAAGAACCCACTGCAGTAACACCAAAAGAAAGTACCGGCAGTGTTAAAAAAGGAATGCTTCAGCTTACCGTTCCGGCGAAAAGTTTCCAGGTCATCGAAGTAGGCAATAAATAGAATATGTTTCCATTATTAACCTACACCTCACAAAGAATTTCACCAAAGCACTAAGCTGCCCAGTGCTCAACGAATTGCTCAAAACCAATACGGAGGTATTATTCGTGTTTTTCCTAACCGAATCGAATACCCTGAACTATGCCCCTCTCCCCCGTGAGAGGGGGCGGGGTGAGGCCCAAAAAAGCCTGTATCGTTCTCACAATACAGGCTTTCTAATTTATTGAATAACCGAACTTCCTCTAACCTCTAATCCAGAAAATCTTCTTCTTTCGGCTTATACTTATCAAATAACTTATCAATTGCTCCCGCGAACAACGGGAATTTCTCTTTCGTAAAATCCTTGATCACGGAAATGGCTTTGTAGGCCTGTTCTTCCGTTAAACCTTCCGCCTTCAGGCGATCCAGCAGATCATTCATGAACGTGTAATTTATTCGGTTATCAGGCTACTTTCAACATGTTCATCTTGCTCTTCTCGAACTTGCTTTTCGCATATTCTTCTGTAACATGGAACGTCTTCTCATTGGAGGAAGGCAGTTCGAACATAGCATCAGTAAGAATGCTTTCGCAGATGGAGCGGAGACCCCTTGCGCCCAGTTTGTATTCCATGGCTTTTTCCACCATAAAATCATACACGGCATTATCGATCGTGAGGCTGATGCCTTCCAATTCGAACAACTTCATGTACTGCTTCATGAGCGAATTCTTTGGTTCGGTAAGAATTGAACGCAAAGTAGGCGCATCCAGCGGGTTCAGGTAAGTAACTACGGGCAGACGACCCAGCAACTCGGGGATAAGACCAAACGATTTCAAATCCTGCGCATTCACGTACTGCAACAGGTTCTTCTTAGCCGCATCCTGCATTTCTTTGTTCACATTGAAGCCGATCGCGTTGGTGTTCACCCTGCGGGAAATCACTTTATCGATGCCATCAAACGCGCCGCCGCAAATGAAAAGGATATTCTGCGTATTGACCTTGATGAGTTTTTGTTCGGGGTGTTTACGGCCTCCCTGTGGTGGTACGAGTACATCAGTACCCTCCAGGAGTTTCAGTAAACCTTGCTGCACGCCTTCTCCGCTCACGTCGCGGGTGATGGACGGGTTGTCGCCCTTGCGTGCGATCTTATCGATCTCGTCGATGTACACGATGCCTTTTTCTGCTGCGGGCACATCATAATTGCAGACCTGGAGCAAACGGGTGAGGATGCTTTCCACATCTTCCCCAACATATCCGGCTTCGGTGAACACGGTCGCGTCCACGATGGCGAAAGGCACGTTCAGCAAACGGGCGATGGTTTTGGCCAGCAGCGTTTTACCCGTACCGGTTTCACCCACCATTACGATATTGCTTTTCTCGATCTCGATGTCAGAAGTATCGGTGGTTTTTTGCTGAAGTCTTTTATAGTGGTTGTACACCGCTACGGCCAGTACCTTTTTGGCATCGTCCTGACCGATAATGTATTCATCCAGGAAGGTTTTTACTTCCATGGGTTTTTTCACGGTGAGTTTGTATTGAGAAGATGGATTGTCGTCGCGCACCATCAGTTCCTGCTCAATGATTTCCTGGGCGTGTTCCACACAGTTCTCACAGATATGCCCTTCCTGACCGGCGATAAGGATTTTCACCTCGTCTCTGCCGCGGCCGCAAAAGGAGCAATGTAAATTGTTCTTCGCCATGTATTGTTTCGTTTCAGATCGTAAAGGTACCCTTTAATAGGCACTCCTCATAGTAATAGACTATGAAAAACCCCTGTAATGCTGCATAAAACGGCAAATTACAGGGGAATTGTGGATAAATAGCTGATTGTTATAATTTGTCGATAACACCATCAACAATGCCATATTCCACGGCATGTTTGGCATCCATCCAGTAATCGCGGTCGAAATCCTTCATAATCTGTTCCACTTTCTTACCGCAATTCTCCGCAAGAATCTTTGCACCCAGTTCTTTTACGCGCTGGGTTTGAATGGCCTGTATTTCAAGATCGGCGCTCACGCCCTGCATATAGCCGCCCAGACTGGGTTGGTGAATCATCACCTCGCCGTGCGGGTAGATAAAGCGTTTTCCTTTTTTTCCGCCACTCAGCAGGATAGAACCCATAGAGGCGGCGAGTCCCATACAAATGGTGCTTACCGGCGACTGGATCATGCGCATGGTATCGTAGATCACCATACCGCTGGTAACCACCCCACCCGGACTGTTGATGTAGAATTTGATCTCTTTGCCAGGCTCATGCGCATCCAGCAGCAGGAGTTTCGTTACGATTTCCCTAGCGGATTTATCTTCCACAGGTCCCCAGAGGTATACGCTTCTTTTATCGAAGAAATATTTTTCGAGTTTCTTATTCAGCATCATCAGGTCATCTCTCTTGTCTTCCGGTTGTTTTTCTTCTTCCTCGTCCATCCTGAAGGCCATCTTATTATAGTTTGAAAGATTCATGGTGTAGTATTTTTGAATGTTGAATTTTGGATGTTGGATTTTGAATTGGAGCGGGATACACTTTTCATTCAAAATTTAGAATTCAAACCCCAAAATTATTAGTCTCTGTGTTCTTTCCTTGGATTCTGGATCAGTACCTCATCCACGAGGCCGTAGGCTTTTGCTTCTTCAGCGGTGAGCCAGTAATCGCGGTCGCTGTCGGTTTCGATCTGTTTGGCATCTTTACCAGTGTGGAATGCGGTGATGTCGTACAGTTCTCTTTTCAGTTTCCTGATCTCGTTCACGGTGATTTCGATATCGCTGGCTTGTCCGCCGATGGCGCCACTGGGCTGGTGAATCATTACGCGGCTGTGTTTCAGCGCGGTTCTTTTTCCTTTGGTACCTGCGCAAAGCAGTACCTGTCCCATGGAAGCGGCCATTCCGATACAGATGGTGGACACGTCGGGAGAAACATATTGCATGGTATCGTACACGCCTAATCCTGAATACACGGCGCCTCCGGGGCAATTGATGTACATCTGGATATCGCGTGCGCGGTCGGTGCTGTCGAGGAACAACATCTGTGCGATGATGATGTTGGCCACTTCATCGTTGATGGGGTAACCGAGGAAGATGATGCGGTCCATCATCAGACGGCTGTACACGTCCATCACGGCGATGTTCATGGGACGTTCCTCAATGATATTCGGGGTGAGATTGGTAACGAGATTTGGATCGATGGTGTTGGTAATGTGCTTGTTGTAGTCGTGCAACGTGAGGCTGGACATGCCTCTGTGCTTCACTGCGTATTTTTCGAATTCTTTGCCTGGATTCATATTCATTATTTTATCCTATTTAAGAATGATGTGCCTGTTCCTTCTCTCAAATCTCCGTCCAAACACTTAAATTTCCAAATTACTGTCAGGCTGGCATGAATCGATGGTTTTTTCGATTTTTTCCAGTTCAGTATCCAGGTCTGAAAAATCCGTCCAGGCTTCGGGTTGTTCCAGGGTAAGAGAAGCAAGCCAGATCATGACCATGGCGATATAGTCCTGCATGTCCTTTCCGGCGAAAGAGGTTTTGAACTCCAGTATTTTATCGTTCACTTTTTTAACGGTGCGGCGCACGCCTTCTTCATCTTTAGGATGAATGCGGATGCGGTAGGTGCGGTCGCCGATAAGGATATTTACTGGAATAAGCGCTTCGGACATAATGTCTATTGTGTTCTGGATTAATCGTTCAGCATGGCGAGGCAGCGGTCGATTTCTTTGATGTATTGTTGCAGCCGTTTTTCCATGGCTTCGCGTGTGGCATCGTCCCAGCCCTTGCCTGTATTCATTTTCAGCAGTTCCAGTTGTTCGGTGAGCTGGTTAATAAGACTGGTTTGACTGGCCAGTTTTTCCTGCCATCCGGCTGCCTGTTGTTTCAGTTCGGCATTCTCCTTCCGGAGCCCGGTGAGTTCTTTCACCAGGCCCTGGAGTTTGGATTGAATGCGTTTGGTATGTTCAAGTTGCTGGTGCATGGTTACCCTTTCCTGATTTCAGCGGCCAGTTCTTTTTCGAGCGCGTTCATCAGTTTTTGCATCATCGCGTCGATCTCTTTGTCGGTGAGGGTTTTCTCCTCATCGAGGAACGTGAAGTTCACCGCGAGCGATTTTTTCCCCGCGCCCAGTTTTTCGCTTTCGAATACATCGAAAAGACGCACCTGTTGCAGCAACGGGAGTTTCACCGACCTGATGGCCGCTTCCACCTTTTCAAAAGCCGTGCCGCTTGTAACCACGAGGGCCAGGTCGCGTTCTACCGGTAATTGTTTGGGCAGTTCACGGAAGGCTTTTTGTTGTGTGGCCGCCATTTTCATGAGTTGGTCCCAGTTGAAATCGGCGAACAGTACGGGTTGTTTGATGTCGAATTTTTTAAGCGAGGCATTGCTTACGGCGCCGAAACGCACCAGTGCATACCCCTGGCATACGGCTTCCAGCCCCTGCGCCATATTGGCCGTTGCAGGTGCTTCCACCAGTTTTTCAGGCTTCAGACCACATGCGCTCAATATATTCAGTACTATACTTTTCAGGTAATAGAAATCGGCTGCCTGTTCTTTCGCGTTCCAGCTACCGGCCACTTTATTTCCCGTAACCAGGATGGCCAGGTGTTGTTGCTCGCTGTATGCGCCAGGTCCGGAGGTATGGTAGGTTTTACCGAATTCAAAGAAACGCAGGTTTTTCTGCCTGCGGTTCAGGTTGAAGGCCACAGATTCCAGTCCTGTTTCCAGGATGGAGGGACGCATTACATCCAGTTCAGCGCTCAGGTTGTTGAGCATCTTCACCGTTTGTTGCAGCACTTCTTCACCGTAATAAGCGCTGTTGGTGATGGAGTTGGTGAAGATCTCGGCAAAGCCCATCCCGTTCAGGAAACCGGCGATCTTTTCCTGGTAATGGTATTTGTGTCCGTCGGTTTCTACGGAAGGCGTGATGGAAATGGCTTCTGGAATTTCTACATTGTCCAGGCCATCTATGCGCATGATCTCTTCCACGATATCGGCTGGAAGGGTGATATCGGGTTTACTGTAAGGAACGGCCCACCAGGTATCGTCCATGCCTTCTTTGAGGAAGTCGAAACCAAGGCTGGTAAGGATTTTCCGCATGGTATCGGGATGGTAATTCTTACCACTGAGCTTTTTCAGGTAATGGTGCTTGAGGGCCACCTGTACCTTCTCTTTGGGGTTCGGGTACACATCCACGATATCCGAGGAAATTTCTCCTTCGGCGATCTCTTTGATAAGCAGTGCGGCACGGCGGAGTACGTTCACGGTATTGGAAATGTCTACCCCTTTTTCAAAACGGGTGGCGGCATCGGTACGCAATCCGTGGCGGAAGGATGTTTTCCGGATATCCGTTGGATTGAACCAGGCACTCTCCAGGAAAATTTTGGTGGTAGTATCCTTTACCCCACTTGTTAGTCCGCCAAACACACCGCCGATGCACATGGGTTCTTCCGCATTGCAGATCATCAGGTCTTCGGGATGAAGTTTGCGTTCCTTTTCATCGAGGGTGATGAAGGGCGTATTTTCAGTGCAGTTCTTCACGACAACGGTATTCCCTTTTACTGCATCGGCATCGAAGGCGTGCAGGGGCTGGCCCGTTTCGTGTAGAATATAGTTGGTAATGTCAACGATATTATTGATCGGTCGCACGCCGATGGCCTGGAGTTTATCCTGCATCCATTTGGGAGAGGGGCCGATCTTCACGCCGGATATGCTCACGCCGGCATAACGCTGGCAGGCTTCTTTATTCTCGATGGTTACTTTGATGGGCAGGTCCTGGTTGTCGGCTTTGAACCCGTTGGCGAACGGTGTTTTCACCCGGAAATCTTTTTTCTCGTGGTGGGTAAGGTAAGCGCAAACGTCGCGGGCCACGCCAAGATGGCTCATCGCGTCCATACGGTTCGGGGTAAGGCCGATTTCGTAAACGATATCTGAATAAGGTTTAAAGAGTTCGGCAGCAGACATCCCAACAGGTGTATCAGCAGGCAATACCATGATTCCCGCATGACTTTCCCCCAGACCAATCTCATCTTCCGCGCAGATCATGCCATAGCTTTCCACGCCACGTATTTTGGCCACTTTCATGGTCAGCGGGTCACCGGTTTTAGGGTAGATGGTGGTCCCCACGGTGGCCACGATCACTTTTTGTCCGGCGGCCACATTGGGTGCCCCGCAAACAATTTGCAGCGGTTGAGGGCCACCGGTATTCACCGTAGTGAGTTTCAGTTTATCGGCATTGGGATGTTGTTCAGCGGTAAGCACCTCGCCTGTAACCAGGCCCTGAAGGCCACCTTTCACCGCTTCGAATTTCTCCATTGATTCCACTTCCAGTCCTATGGAGGTGAGTATCTTCGAAAGCCTTTCCGGTTCAATCTGGGTATTCCCGGCCGCCTGGCCGGGCATGGGGGGAAGATATTCACTCAGCCAATTGTAAGAGATCGTCATTGTATGATATGGTTATTGGGCGCAAAAATAGGGTTTTTTGGCCGGTACCCGGTGCCACCGCTATAGCGGTGCCACCGGGTACCGTTTTTTAACGCTCGGACTTTCAGTGTTTTAACCGGGCGCTGTTATTTTGGCTTATACCCGCTCTGTAAAAACAAATCCTTCGCCCCAATCCGCATCAGCGAATCGGGCTTGGTTTCCGGGAACTTGCTCATGTATTTCTGCACCATCTTCCAGCCTACAAACTGCCCGATATTGCCTGGAGAGTTAGGGCCAAGTACTTCAGTTGAAGGCGCATCGCCAACGAATATGCGTATCATGGATTGGTCCAGTGTATAGATGTCCGTTGTTTTGAGGAGTACGTTCCAGATGGCGCCTTCGTTTTCGCGACAGAAAGCCAGTTGATCCGCCGTATAGCCAGTTTTCAGGGAACCCGGAGTTTCAGGAAGGAGCAAATCCAGCATGTACAGTTGTTTTCCGGAAGAAACGATTTTCTCCAGCAACGAACTTTCGTTGGGATCAATGGGATACATATCATCCAGCACGGCTTTCATCGCGTTCACCGGAATATAGGCAGGTTCAAAACGGCGCGAGATGTATTCGGGGAACATGGCCTGTCCCTGCAAGGTTTTGTAGAAAAAGAAATCTTTACCGCCATACAGTTGCAGTCCAATGGCCATGGCATTTTCGGTAAGTGCCACGCCAGGCGCATCAAAAGGCCCCACATATACCACAACTTCAGGGATCGTATAGTCGGGGAAATAGTATTTTAAATGCCTGAACGCTTCGAGGAGTGTGGGTTCCGTTTTGTCCCAGGCTTTCCGCGTTGCGGCGAGCGAATCATAAACGGGGCGGTAACTGGTGAGGAAGAATTGAAAAGCCTGCGCCGCCTGCGGGGGCATGGTATCACTCACAGGGCCTATGCCAAGTATGTATTGGGCGAAATCATTGGTGAAAGAAGGATAACGCTGCTTCAGTTGCAGCAACGCCTGCTGCGGTTGGGCTGTATCAGCGGCAAATACAGCACTGTCGAACCGGAGCACGTCCATTTTTACCTTAATATGCGACACATCGGGGTGGCCGGAACCTCCGCAACCCGCTAATGTAATCAGGATGACTGAAATAAGTGGAAGGACGCTAAATTTGCGGTTCATAGTCAATAGCTTGTAAATGTGAGCGTAAATTTAGCAACTTGCAGTTGAACCGGGACCGTTAATTGCATTTTGTGAAGGATGCTTCATTCAACCTCAAAACAAGGCCTCATGTTAATAAAACTTGCGCAGCAGAATTACCATATCGGGAACTTTGAACAGAACGGGAACAAAATGATCGCGGCCATAGAAGCCGCAAAGCAGGAAGGGGTCGACCTTATCGTTTTTTCAGAACTTTCCGTTTGTGGCTATCCACCCCGTGATTTTCTCGAATTCAGCGATTTTATTGAGCAATCCTATCAAACCATTCAACGCATCGCGGAACATACGCAGGGCATCGGCGTAATTGTAGGCGCTCCCGCCAGAAATCCCATCCGGGAAGGCAAAGATCTTTTTAATGCGGCGTTTTTACTGTACGAGGGAAAAATCCAGGGCGAAGTGCACAAAACGCTGTTGCCCACCTACGATATTTTTGATGAATACCGCTATTTTGAACCCGCCTACGAATGGAAAGTGCTGGAATTCAAAGGGAAAAAACTGGCCGTTACCATTTGCGAGGACATCTGGAACCTGGGTGATAATCCGCTTTACCGGGTTTGTCCCATGGACGTGCTGATGGCGCAGCAGCCCGATATCATGATCAATATTTCCGCTTCTCCATTTGATTATGACCACGACGAGGCGCGGAAAGCCATCGTTCAGGCCAATGTGCGGAAATACAAACTGCCCATGGTGTATTGCAACGCGGTGGGTTCTCAAACCGAAATTGTTTTCGATGGCGGAAGTCTAGTGTATAATGCATCTGGAAAACTGGTTTCGGAACTGGGCTATTTTGTTGAAGATACGGCGGTCGTGGAATGGAACGAAGGAGGAATAACTTTGTTGAAAGGGCAACCTCCGCTCCCGGTGGAACCTTCTCCGGCACTCACTTCTACCAACTTATCCGATTATTTGGTTGAAAAAAGGAACATCGCACAAGTGTATGAGGCGCTGCTGATGGGCATCCGCGATTACTTTTCGAAAATGGGGTTCACTAGGGCCATCCTCGGCAGCAGCGGTGGTATTGATAGCGCTGTTACCCTTGCGTTGGCCTGTGAAGCACTCGGTCCTGAAAATGTTCGCGCCATCCTCCTGCCATCCCCATATTCCACTGAACATTCCGTGGACGATGCCGTGGAACTCAGTAGGAACCTGGGCAATCCTTATGATATCGTGGCCATTAAGGATGTGTATGAAACCATGTTGGAAACCGTACACCCCATTTTCGGGAACCTGCCCTTTTCACTGGCGGAAGAAAACCTGCAAAGCCGCATCCGCGGGAACATACTGATGGCCATCGCCAATAAATTCGGTTATATCCTCCTGAATACTTCCAACAAAAGTGAACTGGCCACCGGCTACGGAACGCTTTACGGCGATATGGCCGGCGGGCTCAGTGTACTCGGCGATGTGTACAAGATACAGGTGTATGCCCTCGCGCAATACATCAACCGACACAAAGAGATCATCCCCCAACACATCATCACCAAAGCGCCTTCCGCCGAATTGCGCCCTAACCAGAAAGACAGCGATAGTCTACCCGACTACGACCAGCTCGACCAGGTGCTTTTCCAGTACATCGAAAAGAGAATGGGGCCCGGTGCCATCATAGCCGCAGGATTTGATCCGCAACTGGTGAACAGGGTATTGAAACTGGTGAACACCAACGAATATAAGCGCAACCAGTTTTGCCCCATCATTCGGGTAAGCACCAAAGCCTTCGGGGTGGGACGGCGCGTGCCGATCGTGGGAAAATACCTTTCCTAAGCGGGTGTTTTGCCAGGAAAATTGTCCGTGATTTCCGCTTCGTTTTATGCTATGTGATAATGGTGAAATCTGCAGGTTTTGGTTAAACCGGTGCCACCGAGGTGTATTTCCGCTACCATCCGCGTGTTTAAACAAAGCGGCACCCCGTTTTTTTATCCTTTACCGGACAGAAAAAAAACGGAGCCACCCATCATTTCCTTTGGCCACCCTGTTCTTTTTTTGGCCAACTCTTTGCATACTTCTTTAAATTGCACATCACGAACATCTAAACCAATCGCTTAAAAGTATGGTGAAAACAGCCGAGGATATCCGTTTGCTGAACGAGAAGATACAGTTGGCGGGCAATTTCACGGAAAGATTGCAGCAGGAACTTTCCAAAGTGATCGTAGGACAACAATACATGCTCGATCGCCTGCTGATCGGGTTACTGAGCAA
>CAMLPA010000014.1 GCA_946481605.1 uncultured Flavihumibacter sp.
TGGCAAGATATGCAGAACAGGATTGCGATTTTCACGCAAACGGTTGATGAAATTTTAAACAACGATAAAGCATTGAAGAGAACGTGTATAGCCCATCACAAAACAAGGCTTCCGCTAGATGGGCGTAACCCGGTATATAACATATTCCCCTGGCTGCAATCTAAAAGCAGTGAATTTTTCCTTCTTCCAGTTTTCATTTACCACAAGCATTTTTTTGTGGGGTGGTTTGTTGTTGATCAGCACGGCCTGGCCATCAGGTATTCTTACAATGGCGGTGGTTCTTGCAGGAACGGTAACTTTCATGGTGAAGCCTCCCGGTGTGTTTTCGAAAGCTGTTTTGATTTTTCCTTTTACTGTGGGCACTTCAATCGTTGCCATTGTAAAAGTTGCCGGACATGGTTCTATCAAAAATGTTTTATACCCTGCCTCAAGTGGTTTAATTCCAAAAAGGTATTCCCCTAATACAATCTGTGCGCCGCCACTCCATGCGTGATTAGTGGTACCTCCGCCATAGCCCTTCTCCCCTATGCCCCACCCTTCAAAAAGTGTGGTATAATCAGGATGCTCCACCATTTCTTCAAAACGGCGTTTTGTTCTTTCCAGGGCATCATTTGCATACCCCATCACGAACAAGGCTTCCATCACATATTTTTCCATGTAAGGACTGGCGAAGTATTGTGTTTGGAACAGCTTTAAAAGTTGCGGGTACTTTGAGGCATCGGCGATACCGGTTATAACTGCCAGCGCCTGCGCACGATCGTCGGTCTCCAGGGTATAATCCGGATGGCGGTAAGCCTGTCCGTTCCAGCAACGGTTAAACCCTTTTTTTACTGCTTCCATTGTATTGGAAAATATTTGCCTGTCTGCATCGTACCCCAGCAATCCGGCCATATTCGCTGCGCCTTTCAGCGCCAGGTAATGCCAGCCGGCCATAATCAGCCTGATGTCTTTGTTTTCACCCCAATCGCCCCAGAGCCAGTCGCCTTTCCGAAGCACGGTGAGCCCGGTTTCATCCGTTTGCCATAAGGAAAGGTATTTTTTAACGGCGGGATATACTTCGTCTATCGTTTTGCGGTCACCGGTATTTATATAATAATTCCAGAAACCATAATAGCCGATACTGGTAAGCATCTGGTCGGGCAATTCGCCTTTAAAGTTTCCGGGTATCGGAGAGAAAAGCTGGCCTTCAGGACGCTGCCATGCGGCCAATTCGCGGATGGCTTTGCGCATAAGCGCGTGCGTGGAAATCGAAGCCGTATAAAAACATTCTCCCATCAGCAAGACCACATCTCCCCACCACTGGGCGCGTTCTCTGTCGGGACAATCGAAATAATTATCGCGCATGTTCACATACAAGGTACGTGATGCTTTTTCCCAGAACCGGTTATAAAATTCATCACTGCAACGAAAACTTTGCGCCATCTCCGTATCGTAACCAGTTTCGCGGTATTGAACGGAAATTACCTTCACTCCGGCGGGAACGGTCAATATTATTTTGTCACCATTCAACCACCCATAGGATTCATATTCCTGGTATCCCTTTTGGGTAATGTAGGCTGCCCGGAGGTTCATGTCGCCACCACTTCGGCTATGGTCCGTAGCAATACCGATCAGGTTTTTACCAGCATCGTCGTGAAGTGCAATGATTGGCATCATCTGCATATTGTAAGGTAAGCTGGCGAAAATAGTATCCACTTTTTCACCAGGATGCCGTTTGAATGGCGCGGTTTTAATACCGAAATCTTTCCAGAACGGGATCGGACGTTCTACCAGTTTGTTCCAGGGCGCGTCGCCGGGGCGTCCTGCTTCTTTTGCGGGTTGAAATCCCGGAAGTTGTGCAACAGGTAGCGTGCACCAGCCGGGAATATCCTTTTCTGCATCAAAACAGATATTGGATTCTGGTAAGCGATTGTTCGGAGGAGGGCCAGCCGCGGTGCTGTAAGCGGGATGCCGTCGGGAAACCCAGTTTTTATCGCTCACCAGTTTAAACCGACCTGCTTTCATGCTGAACAGTAGCCCGGACTTCCCACTATTGATGTGAGAGAAGCCATCTTTTCCGAAATGCCACACCAGCACAGCGATGGCGTTATTACCTTTTCTAAGGTATGGCGCAAGGTCAACCTTATCATAATAGGAATCGGTTGGTGTGGGGCCACGTTTGAGTCCACCTTCAAATACCACAAGTTCCCCATTGATCCAGAGCCAATACTTAGTATCTGCCGCAATGATGGTTTCGGCGTACTTAGGCTTGCTTTCCAATGTAAAGTCTCTTCTGAAAGCGATCCAGGTATTGGGTGCATTTACTTGTTCTTCGGGGGATGTAATCCAATAACCAGGAAGTTCCTTCGCTGTAGCGCAAACCGGTTGAATGAATCTCATCCACAGGCATACCAACATAAACAGCTTGATTAAGCCTGCTCTTTCCATTGCGTTAAACTCTTTTTTCATTTACGGCAGCATTTTCTTCAAACTTGATATCAAGTGGGGCAGATGCAAATCCAGCAGTAATCTTCCGCCTAAAAATTCGTCATTACAACCTGGCAATTCTTTTCGGTGGAGCAAATATCACGAATAGAAATCTGTATAAGCGGGGGTAAATTACCGATAATAGCGGGTTAAATTAACATTATAGCACAAGCTTTCACTAAGATGGGTTCCGTCCCCATCGTCGCATTTCACCTCATTTTTGTCAGTTTCGCACCGCATTGAAACCTACAGCTACAATAAATTTACCAATCACAAAAACTGCGACTTCCATGGCAGCGGTAAATCCCTATCTCACATTCAACGGCAACTGCGCCAGCGCGTTTCTTTTTTATAAGGAAGTATTCGGAGGAACTTTTATCCATTTTATCAGGTTCAGCGCGGTTGAAAATGACAGCACAGCAGAAGGAAATAAAATCATGCATGTATCACTTCCGATTGGAAATGGTACTATTCTGATGGGAAGCGATGCGCCTTCCACCTTTGGTGAACTGGTGATCGGGCAAAATATGGCCGTTTCAGTGAGTACGGCAAGCGAAACGGAGGTAAGGCGTATTTATAAAGCGCTTTCCCTGGATGGTGTTGTTGTTATTCCGTTGGAAAGAACCTTCTGGGGTGCGCTGTTCGGCCTTTTCTACGACCAATTCGGCGTGCAGTGGATGGTTAATTATGATTATTCCGGAAAGAATTAGCAGACACTAAAAATTCACCCCATGCTAAAAAAGGTTATTAAATGGTAACTATGCCTTAAAATCCGCAAACCCGCTTCTGAAATTAAATCCTTTCTTGCAAATGGAGGAACAAGATGCGTATTTCTTACACCAAAACCTGCTTACAACCTGGCAAAACAACTCTTTTGTTGTTACTGTGCCTGCTTCTTTGCGGGTACTATGCCCAAAGCACCCCTCCCACTTCTGTAAGGAATTTAAGTATTGAAAACGGCCTATCGAACAATACCATTACCAGCATTTACCAGGACAGGTTTGGCTTTTTGTGGATCGGCACCTACGATGGCATCAACCGGTATGACGGTTATGGGTGCAAAATTTTCAGACACCGGCTGAACGACACCACTTCCCTCGTAAACAATAAGATCACGTGCATCACCGAAGACAAATCGGACCGTCTGTGGATTGGCACTAAAAAGGGACTCTGTACTTTTTCAAATACCACACAACGTTTTTCACCCGTATATTATAGAACCGGTTCCGGAAGCGCTCAGGCGAAAGTCCTGAAAGGGATCCCGGTAAACGAAGTGCTCGTCACAAAAGCAGGTGATATACTCGTGGCCCCGCAATCTCTGGGTTTGATGCGGTACAACAATACATCGGGCCTGATGGAGCAGATACCTGTAAAATCGGGCAACGGCGCCGCTGTTCACGATTTTCATATCACGGCACTGAAAGAAGATAGAAACGGGACGATCTGGGTGATGGTGTACCAGATGGGAATTGGGCAATACCATCCATCTACCAAAGAAATTACCATCCTCAATACTGAACTCACCACCTGTTCGCTGATGGAAACTGATGGGAAGGGCAATGTGCTCATCGCTCTGGTAAACAGGTTCTACAGCTACAATATCCGTTCAAATAAAATTCAGTCGCTCGGCTATCCTTCTCCGAAGGCGGAAAGAATTCTCTGTTTCTATCAAACATCACAACGGCTGCTGATGGGCACAGACGGTGGCGGCATCTTTGCTTTTAATGAAGAGAAAGGCATTCATGTTCCCGCTGATCTGCAAACCATCAACAGCGATTTTGTCTCCGCTCTTTTTGTAGACAAGAAAGGCAACAAATGGGTAGGTACATTACAGCAGGGACTATTCTGCCGGCAGAAAGGTGAAAAAGTATTCGGGTCGCTTGAGCATACGCCTGGTAACCCAAACAGTTTACCCGGGAATTTTGTCTCCTGTTTTGAGTACGACGGCAATGGCAAATACTGGATCGGCATTGAAGGTGCCGGGGTATGCCTCTGGGAACCTGAAGTGAACAAATTCAAGACTTTTAACGGAAAGAACGGCCTTTCAAGTCATGTAATCACCACCATCCGTAAAACTGCTGATGGAAACGTATGGGTGGGCACCTACGGAAAAGGTGTTGACAAATTTGATGCGAAGAGCGGACGTTTTACCAACTACACCTTCATCAATAAAAAAGCAAACACTTACGAAGGAAACGTATGGACAC
Source organism: uncultured Flavihumibacter sp. (assembly GCA_946481605.1). The sequence goes on from CAMLPA010000014.1 coordinate 4,674, forward strand.
TCTTTGAAGACAAGGGCGGAACATTATGGGCAGGAACGGTAACCGGATGCCTGTTCACCTTCAATAAAAGCGCCAATACGTTTGAAGTGTATGATCATACCCTACGCGACATCCTATGCATTACAGAAGATAAGAAAGGGGAACTTTGGGCGGGCAATTTTGAAGCACTGATCAGGATCGATAAAAAAAGCGGTCAACACAAATTATACCCTACAGAAGCACCTGTGCGGGCCATCCGGGAAGACAGAAAAGGAAGGTTCTGGATTGCTACCGAAGGAAACGGATTGCTGCTTTTTGACAGAAACAGCGGCCATTTTGAAGCATTCACAGAAGAAAACGGACTGGCCAATAATTCTGTATTGAACATTGTTGAAGATAAAAACGGAGACCTTTGGCTGACTACATTCAACGGATTATCAAGGTTGAACATTGATACAAAAAAATTCACCAATTATTTTCAGACCGATGGACTTCAATCGAACCAGTTCATCTACAATGCCGCCTTCGCCGCGCCATCCGGACAACTTTTTTTCGGAACACTGAAAGGGATGAATTATTTCAACCCGGACAGCATTGCGCTCAGTTATACCCCCGCGCCCATTGTGATTACAGACCTGCGGATCAACAACCAAACGGTAGCACAAAACAGCACCTTCACGGAGAACCAGGTGATGTACACGCTGAGCGAACTTGAATTACCTTACGACCAGGCCATCGTATCCATCGATTTCGCATCACCAGAATTCAATAACCCGGACCAGATTGCTTACGCCTATTACCTGGAAGGATGGGACAAACACTGGAACCATTCCGGCAAAGTAAGAACAGCGCATTACAGCCGCCTGGAGGAAGGCACTTACACCCTGCGCATCAGGTCAACTGATCCAGGTGGTACGTGGACGCGCAACGAAAAAGTAATTTCCATCAAAGTATTGCCGCCATGGTACCGGAGCTGGTGGGCATGGACACTGTACATTTCGATTGCCGTAAGCATACTCGGAATGTACCTCCGCTTCAGTAGTAAGCAAACAAAACTGGCTTTTGAAGTAAAACTGGCGCATATCAACGCGGAACGCGAACAGGAAATCAACAGGCGAAAACTGGATTTCTTCACCAATATCGCACACGAATTCAGGACACCGCTAACGCTCATCATTAATCCTATAAAGGATTTGCTCCATAAACAAGGCAACAGTTTAGAAAGTGCAGGCATGAAAATGGCCTTCAGAAACAGTAAAAGATTACTCAGTCTGGTAGACCAACTGTTGCTTTTCAAAAAAGCGGACAGTGGCGCCGACGACCTTCGCGTAGCGAAACTCAACCTGGTGCATGTTTGCAGAGAAGTTTTCCTCTGTTTTTCGCAACAGGCCAAAACACAGGAACTGCAGTACAGTTTCGAGAGCGCCATCCAGGAACTAGAAATATATGGCGACCGTGAAAAAATTGAGATTGCCGTATTCAACCTGATCTCCAACGCCATGAAATTTACGCCGCCGGGTGGGCGCATACAAATCATTTTATCGGAAGGAGCAAATGAAGCCGAACTGATTGTAGCGGATACGGGCTGCGGCATTCCGCCGGAAGAAAGTGCACGCCTTTTTGATAGATTTTATCAGTCGAAACAAACAGGTCCCGCCACCAAAGCAGGTTTCGGCATCGGCCTCTTCCTCGCAAAAAGTTTTGCGGAAGCGCACAAAGGAAGCCTCAGCTTTACTTCTGTCCCCGAAAAAGGAACAAGTTTCTCCCTTACCCTTCCGAAGGGCCTCGCCCATTTCAACCCGGCACAAATCACCAGTTCGGCTGTGCAGCAATCAGAACTTTTACAGGAACTTGCTGTACATGAAGAACCGATTGTGCTTCCTGCTGAAAAAGAACTGCCGCCGCCGGAAGCAGGCACCGGCACACTGATCAGTTCAGGGCACAGTATACTGGTAGTGGACGACAACGAAGGCATACGCACCTACCTGAAACAGGTTTTCCAGGAAAACTTCAGGATACTTGAAGCTACCAATGGAAAAGAAGGACTTGCCCTGGCCAAACAATACCAGCCCGACATCATCATCAGCGATATTGTGATGGATGAAATGAGTGGCATCGAATTTTGCACAGCCATCAAGGAAGACCCGACCCTCAACCATATTCAACTCATCCTGCTTACCGGAAGTTCTTCCGCTGAAATAAAACTGAAAGGAGTGGAATGCGGGGCCGACGACTACATTACCAAGCCCTTTGAAAAAGAATTGCTGCTGGCCCGGGTGGCGAGTTTATTGAAAAGCAGGAACAATATTCAGAAATATTTCTACAACGAAGTGACACTGCAAAGGAATAACCTCTCTATTTCAGAAGAATACAAAATCTTCCTGGAGAAGTGCATCGAAATTGTGGAAGCGAACTTTGATAAAGATGACTTTTCCATTAAACAGTTCGCCAGGGAAATGGGCATGAGCCATTCCAACCTGTACAAAAAGGTAAAACATGTTTCCGGGCAGTCTATTAACGGGTTCCTCCGTTTTCTGCGACTGCGCAAAGCGGCTGAATTACTGATTACCACAGATTGCAATGTGAACGAGGCCGCTTTCCAGGTAGGCATCGGCGACAGTAAATATTTCCGGACCCAGTTCGCCAAACTTTTCGGGATGAATCCTTCTGAATACCGGAAACGTTACCACCACACTTTCAGTAAAAATTACCAGGTGAACGAGAAAGCAGTGAACCGGCTTAAGGCCTGACCTGCTTATTTCCGGGCGCTTTTTACTATTCCACCCCCCTTTTTTGAACATTCACCCCCTATGGTTCCGCTCCATAACTGTGCATTTTGCATTGGCTGATTCATCCATTGACCAAAACATACAGTTATGAAAAAACTTCTTTTCCCGCCGCTCTTCGCGGCCCTTGCCGCTGCATGCGTATTTGCCTGCAGCAAAAAATCGGGGCCGGAAGAGGAGCCTCCCGTTGTAACGCCTGAACTCACCATGCCCGCCGTTAGTGCAGACAGTGTGCGCAATATCACCACAGCAAGCGCAACATTTTACGGCAACGTACCTTCAAACGGCGGCGCAGCACTTTCCGACCGCGGCATTTTTATTGGCGCCACCGCCACACCTACGGAAAACAAAACGGCGGCCACCAGTTACCAGACCAACGGCCGTTTTACCGTGGAACTAAAACAACTTACACCCAATACAACCTACTTCATCCGCGGTTATGCCACCAATAGCAAAGGCACCTCCTACTCCACGGACATTCAATTCACCACCACCAATGTGCCACAGGCAGAAGTATTTACCGACACGATTTTCGCCAGCGGCGCCAGCACCCTGTTCGCCGCCGGTAAAATAGTGGACACCAAGAGCATCCCAATGCGGGAAGTAGGCATCTGCCTGAGTAAAAACACCAACCCCACTGTTGCCGACACCAAAATAGCCGCCGCCAGCAGCAACGAACAAAATCTTTTCTTCCGTTTCAATAACCTGGAACCTTCCACTACCTATCACATCAGAACCTACGCCACCAATACCTACGGCTCCACTGTTTATGGTGCGGACGTTACAGTATCCACCATTGCCCGCGGAAATGTGACCTATACCCTGAACCAGAACGCCTACCCCACCGATGAAGAAAAAGCAGCTTACGCCAGGATAAAATCAGCGTTCGACGATGCAATGGTTTACTACAACAACTATACTTCCATCACCAAACACCTTACGGTAAACTACAATCCCGGTGTCCCCACCGCAGATGCTACCATTGCCGGGAATATCCGGGTGGGCTCCAATGCCGGTTACCAGCGCACCGGTACAGCACTTCATGAAATTGCCCACGCTGTGGGTGTGGGACAGCATTACATCTGGAACCAACTGATCCAGGGGGGTACCTACCAGGGGCTGCACGCGAACAGGATGCTGCGTTTCATGACCCGTAATCCCAGCGAAGCCATCAAGGGCGATGCACTCCATTTCTGGCCCTACGGCATCAACGGCGCCAACGAAGATACCGGCCAGGAAATACTCTATATCACCAATGTACTCATCATGCAGGGGATGAAAAAAGACGGATTACCCAGCAGCTATTGAGAAAAGACCATATTAAGGCTGAATTACCAATCTGCCCCCGCTTTTTGGTGATTTACCCCCTATGGGCCCTGTAGTATATAACGCATTTTGCCTTCATTGACTGTTTTTTCGACTGCAACACAAACAAAAACTTCATTTCAAAACAAACTGTTTATGACCCAAAAACGACAACCGGGAAAGTTGGGGAAGCAAGGTTTCTTCTTCCTCCTATTCCTGTTTCTGGCAAACCTTACCACTTCGGCACAAACCGAAATTACGGTAACGGGTAAGGTGCGGAGCGACTCTTCCGCACTGGAAGGCGTTACCATTACCGTAAAAGCGAATCCCGGTCGGGTGGCTGTTTCAGGCCCCGGCGGTATCTACTCCATCAAAGCGCCGGCCAACGGCATCCTTGTTTTTACCAGTGTGGGCTACCAGACTTTAGAGCAGCCCATTGAAGGTAACGACAAGATTGATGTAAAAATGACCACCGATTTCCAGGCGATGGACAATGTGGTGGTAAGCGTAGGCTTCGGTACACAGAAAAAAACCAGCCTGGTAAGTTCCATTACTTCAGTTGACCCCAAAGAACTGAAGGGGCCAACCAGTAACCTCACCAATATGCTGGCGGGAAGGGTTGCAGGCGTAATCGCTTACCAACGGACGGGAGAACCGGGATCGGACAACGCGTCTTTCTTCATCCGCGGACTCGGTTCCTTTGGAGCGGGAAAAGTGGATCCACTGATTCTGATCGATGGTATAGAATCCACCAATAACGACCTGGCCCGCTTGCAGCCAGATGATATTGCTTCGTTCTCCGTACTGAAAGATGCCACTGCGGCAGCAGTATACGGGGCAAGAGGTGCAAACGGCGTGTTGATTATTACCACCAAAACAGGTAAAGCAGGTGCAACATCCTTCACCGGCAGGTTTGAAAATTCTCTTTCCACCAATACAAGGAATTTCCAGCTTACGGACAATATTACCTATATGAATATGGCCAACCAGGCCGCGCTCACCAGGAACTCACCGGGCGGAGCTCCTTATTCTCAGACTAAAATCAACCGAACCACCGCGGGAGACAATCCACTGCTGTATCCGAACAACAACTGGATCGACATGCTGATCGATGATTATACCATCAACCAGCGCTTCAACTTCGGTGTTTCCGGCGGCTCAGAAAAAGCACGTTATTACATCGCAGGAACGTATAATGTGGACAATGGCTTGCTGAAAGAAAATAAGCTGAACGGCTTCAGCAACAACATCCAGTTAAAGAATTATTCCGTCCGTTCAAATATTGACCTTAAAGTCACGAATACCACATCCGCCGCACTCAGGATGTATGGCCAGTTCGATGACTACAACGGGCCGATTGGCGACCGCAGAAGTGATGGCACCATGGGCAGTGGCGGGCAGCGTGTATTCAACCAGGCGATCTGGTCAAACCCGGTAATGTTCCCTGCTATCTATCCGCAGGCATACCTGCCGCACATCAAACACCCGCTTTTTGGTAACAGCACCATCCCTGGGCTTTCCACGCCTACTATGTACAGCAACCCTTACGCCAATATGATGTCGGGCTTCGCACAAAGCAATGCTTCCACATTACAGGTACAGGTAGAACTGAAACAGGATATGGGCGCCATTACGCCAGGACTTTCAGGACGGGTGATGACGTACACCAGGAGATATGGCTATTTTGATATGCAACGCAGCTACACCCCATTCTATTACAAAGCAGTTTCCTACGACGACCGGAACATTGACGCATTGAATGTACTGAATGGCGGCGGACAGAATACAATTAACCCCGTGGGTACAGAATTCCTGGGTTACTCCGAAGGGTACAAAATGGTGAACAGCATATTCTATACAGAAGCAGCACTGAACTACAACAGAACACTGAATGATGTTCATGAACTTTCGGGTATGGTAATCGGTACGATGCGAAACTACCTTACAGGCAATGCTTCCACGCTGGAAGCCAGTCTGCCCGCTAGGAACCTGGGCGTATCCGGAAGGTTTACTTATGGTTACGACAGGCGCTACCTCGCTGAATTTGATTTCGGCTACAACGGTTCTGAAAAATTCGATAAAGCGTCCAGCAGGTTTGGTTTCTTCCCCTCCATAGGCCTGGCCTGGAACGTATCCAACGAAAAATTCTTCGACAGGTTCGCCGACAAAGTTACCAACCTGAAACTGAGGGGCACTTATGGCCTGGTGGGCAACGACCAGATCGGTAATTCGAACGACAGGTTCTTTTACATGTCGATGGTGAACATGAATGCAGGCGGGTACACATTCGGGCTGGATTACAACTTTAACCCCGGCGGCATTGCAGTGCAGCGCTACGCCAACCCTGAAATCACCTGGGAAAAAACAAAACAACTGAACGTGGGCATGGACCTCACCATTATGAACGCGCTCACCTTCACAGTGGATGCTTACAAAAACAAACGTTCACAAATCCTGATGCCCCGCTCTTATATTCCGTCCACCATGGGTCTTCAGGCGGGTGTTTCTGCTAACGTAGGAAAAACCGAAGTGAAAGGTGTTGACCTGTTGCTGAACTACAACAAAACCATCAACAAGAAAGTATGGCTGGAAGGCAGGGCTAACCTTACTTATGCCACGGGAAAAATTACGGTGTATGATGAACCCGATTACGGAGACGCATTGTCTAATCTGTACAGACAGGGTTCCAGGATCGGACAGGTATATGGTTACATTGCCGAGCGCCTTTTCTACGATGAAAAGGAAGTGCTGAATACGCCAAGAACACCTTATGAGAATGTAATGGGTGGCGACATCAAATACCATGATGTGGATGGCGATGGCAGAATTACCAGTAACGACGTGGTTCCCATCGGTTTGCCCACCACCCCGGAGGTCATCTACGGCTTCGGTGGCTCGGTTGGTTACGGCAACTTCGATTTCAGCATTATGTTCCAGGGTTCTGCAAGATCTTCTTTCTTCATCAACCCGCAGAACATTTCTCCCTTCGTAAGGAATGGCGGCGCACAGAACGGACTGCTCACGGCTATTGCTGAAAACCACTGGAGCGAAGACAACAGGAACAGTTATGCTTTCTGGCCAAGACTCAGCAACCAGTTCATCGACAACAACAACCTCACCTCTACCTGGTGGATGAGAGATGGTTCTTTCCTCCGGTTGAAAAATATGGAATTCGGTTATTCCATCCCCACGCGCCTGTTGAATAAAATCAAATTCAAAACCACCAGGATTTACATCAACGGCAGCAACCTTCATGTATGGAGCGCTTTCGACATGTGGGATCCTGAAATGGGCGGCAACGGCTTAGGTTACCCTGTTCAGCGTGTATTCAACGCCGGTATCAACTTCAATCTCTAAATCAACTGTAATGTTCAAAGGAAAAAATATATTAATCGCATCCATCTGCACGATCCTCGCGTTCACGTCGTGCAAGAAGTATATGGATATCGTTCCGGACAACGTCCCCACGATAGACCACGCATTCTCGCTCCGCACGCAGGCGCTCAAATACCTGACCACCTGCTATTCCTACCTTCCCAACAATGCTGATCCACAGGGCAACGTAGGCTTTCTTGGTGGTGACGAAATATGGTTCCCCTCCGAGTACCGCGAATTTGATACGGAAATATGGAGCTGGAGCATTGGAAGAGGATTTCAGAACGTGACCGAACCGCACGTGAATTACTGGGATGGTTCCCGTTATGGCGTGAACACTTTCCAGGCCATCCGGCAGTGTAACATCTTCACGGAAAATGTGTCTGACCCCGCTAAGGTGGTGGACCTTACACAAACCGAAAGAGAAAGATGGCTGGCGGAAGTAAAATTCCTGAAAGCCTACTACCATTACCTCCTGCTGCGCATGTACGGCGCGTTCCCGCTGATGGATGAGAACATCCCTGTATTCGCCGAGCCGGAGGACGTAAAAGTGAGCCGGGTACCATTCGACAGTTGCGTTAACTACATTGTACGGTTGATGGACGAATCTATGTCGTCTCTTCCTGCATTCATCGCTGATCGCAACACGGAATTGGGCCGCATCACCCTTCCCATCGCGAAAGCCATCAAAGCCCGTGTACTTGTTCTGGCAGCCAGCCCGTTGTTCAACGGCAACCCTGACCTCGCTGCTTCAAAGAACCACGATGGAACGGCACTGTACAACAACGAATACGACCAGCAAAAATGGGTGAGGGCTGCTGAAGCCTGTAAAGATGCGGTGCAGGAAGCCGAACTTCAGGGATTCGCCTTGTACAAATTCCCGCCCACATCATTCAAATTATCCCAACAAACCATTACCCAGCTTAGCATACGCCAGGCCATCTGCGACAGGTGGAACACCGAAAAAGTATGGGGCAATTCAAGCAGGCTCGCCAGCAGGCTACAACAGACCTGTATGGGAAGAATCGCTTCCAATGCAGCGTCCAATACCAGCATGAGGGCCATGTTCAGCGCCACCATGAAAATGGCTGAAATGTTCTATACGAAAAATGGTGTACCCATCAGCGAAGACAAAACCCTTGATTATGAAGACAGGTATCAACTCAGAACAGCCGTAGACAGTGAAAGATACCTTATTGAACCGGCTTACAAAACAGCCAGGCTCAACTTCGACCGTGAACCACGCTTCTATGCAGACCTCGGTTTCGATGGCGGCACCTGGTACCTGTACAGCAGCCCCACCAACTCCGATTCCGGCACGTATGTAATGCGTGGAAAAGCCAATCAGTATGGCGGAAGCGATATTGGCGGCGGTATCAACCAAACAGGTTACTTCATTAAGAAACTGGTAGACTGGAACTTCAGCTTCAGCGACAATGGGATAACCATCCGCTCTTACGAATGGCCCGAAGTAAGACTTGCCGACCTCTACCTCCTTTATGCAGAAGCACTGAATGAAGCAGATGGCCCACAGGATGAAGTTTGCGCACTCCTGAATAAAGTAAGGGAAAGAGCGGGTATCCCTTCCGTACAGGAAGCCTGGAGCCAGTATTCCACTAACCCGAATAAATACACGAACAAAACCGGAAGAAGAGAAATCATCAAACGTGAAAGAGCGATTGAAATGGCCTTTGAAGGAAGCCGTTTCTGGGACCTGCGCCGCTGGAAAGATGCCGCTTTTGAAATGAACCAGCCCGTAAAAGGATGGACCGTTACCGGCACAACGGATGATACATACTACCAGGTAAGAACCATCTACCAACAGCGTTTCGTTTCCCCGCGCGATTACCTGTGGCCCATCAAACTTTACAACCTTTCCGTGAACCCCAACCTGGTACAGAATCCCGGATGGTAATCTCCTTCAACAGTAAATAACCGAAACATGAACTTACGAACCATATTTCCCGCCTTCGCCGTTTGCTCGCTCAGCATCCTGGCCGCATGTGCGAAAAAAGACGCCTTCAACGACCCGCTCACGCCCAGCAGCGGCACGCCCGGCATTGTAACCAGTGTGGCTGTTACCAACGACAGTGCAAAAGCCGTGATCAGTTATACAGTGCCGAACATACCGGATATCGCTTATGTAAAAGCTGTATATGACATTGGTGGCGGAAGAATGCGCGAAGTGAAAGCAAGCATCTACGAAAAATCACTGGTGGCCGATGGATTTGGAGACACCCTTGAACACGATATTAAACTGTATGTCGTAAACAAGGCAGAAGTAGCCTCAGAACCCGTTACAGTTAAAGTGAAACCACTCGAAAACCCGATCTGGGGCGTGTTCCGCAATATGGAAGTACTGCCCGATTTCGCAGGAATCAGGATCAAATCGAAGAATCCCTCCAAATACAACCTGGCCATTGAAGTGATGGTAGATTCCGTTGGACAGTGGTTCCCATTCTCCGGTGTGTACACTTCACTCGACAGCATCAACGCAGCCATCAGGGGAATGGACACCATTCCCAAAAAACTCGCGGTTTACGTGAGAGACAGGTTTATGAATATAAGCGACACGTTGTTTACCACGCTCACCCCATTCTATGAAACACCAATAGCAAAAAGCGGATACCGGGAATACGCGCTCCCGGGCGACTCCCCTTCCGCCTGGGCTTCCAACAGGGTGGCCAACCTATGGGACGGAAACACAGAAGTATGGCCCGGTGTGAACATCACCACCGACCAGGGAAAACCATCCGTGATCACTTTTGATATCGGGCGTCCCGCACAACTCAGCCGCATCATGATCTGGGATTATCCCGAATACCTGAACTCAGGCCGTGCCTTCTACTACGGCGGCAACCCAAGAAGATTTGAAATATGGGGTAGCGCCAACCCTCCGCTGGACGGCAGTTTCAACAACTGGACCCTGCTGGCGGAATGTGAGCAGATCAAACCCTCCGGACTTCCTTACGGCCAATCCACCAACGAAGACAGAACCATTGGCTTCGCAGGACTCAACTGGGACCTTCGTTCCGATGTGCCCAAAATGCGGTACATCCGCATCAGGTGTCTGCAAAACTGGGCCGGTTCCTATTTCATGGCGCTGGGTGAAGTACAGGTGTACGGTGACCCCCGCTAATTTGGTAATCACACAAAAAACAACAGATGAAACCAGGTATATCAAAACTATTCCGGAAAGTACTGTTCGCCGGCGCACTGATCGCCGCAACAGTATCCTGTTCCAAAATGGATGAGTACAAAGAAAAATATGTTCCCAACGGAGAAATCGTGTACACCGGAAAAATAGACAGTGTGCACATGTTTCCAGGAAAAAACAGGGTGGGCTTCACCGCATTTCTCACAAACGACCCACGCGTTTCCATATTCCGCGTTTACTGGGGCGCCAGGGCCGACTCTGCCACTTTCCCGTTGAAAGCATCAGAACTGGGCACCGCTGTGTACAGGGTGATCCCAAATGTACCGGAGGGAGAACAATCTTTTGAATTCGTCACTTTTGATGATGCCGGTAACAAATCCGTTTCTTTCTATGGAAACGTGGCCTCCTTCGGAACCAGGTTCCAGGAATCCCTCAACAACAGGGGCATCAAAGACAGTTGGCTGAATGCCGACCTGGAAACGGTAGTAAATCTCGGAGGTATGGATACCGCAACCAAAGCCATCCTTACAGAAATCCGTTACCTGACCACCAATGGCGATAGCGCCTCCATCCGTGTGCCACTGCTGTTGCCCAACACGGAATCGGATACCGTGCTGGCAAACCATAAGTACGGTTCAGAAGTGATTTTCAGAACATACTTCCTGCCCGCGAAAAATTCCATCGATACATTCTATACTCCCTTCGCGACCTACCAACCCGTTTCAGGCGCAGCATGGATCGACCTCACCACGCAGTTCGTGAAGAACCCCGGAGCACCTTTCGCAAGGGCTTCCTGGGACGGATCAAGATGGGGTATACTCGCCGACTGGACCAGCAACGCTGATGTAAGAAACACCTCAGGCGGAAATGGCGGATGGGAACTGCGAAGTGGTGCAGGCTTCCTCTCAATGGAAGGCGGATGGGGACTTCCAGCCGTTCCGAATGGTAAGATTTACCAAACGGTAAGTTTACCTTATGCCGGCAAATGGCGCTTCATGGCGTATATGAACGACCTTGGCGCATCGGGCACCAAATACCTTGTGGTAAATAAAGGCACAACAGTTCCTGATTTCACCAATATTGCGTCCGCAACGCATTCCTTCAATTTCTCCACCGTTTCAAGAACGGCAACACCTTACATCGAATTCACTGTTGATGAACCTACAGAAGTAACCATCGGTTTCGTGGCAAACATGCCCAACACCGGAAGTTATTACAAAGTAGGCAGGGTAACATTGAGTTTCCTTAAAGAGTAACAATACGAATAAACCAGCCATAAGCGGGCGTATCACAAAATGATACGCCCGCTTTCTTTCAACCTGTTATCCCATCATTTTCTTTACATTTAATGTTTCAGAATACTATCATAATGAGATTACCCTTACTATCCCTTATTATCTTACCGGCAACAGGCTTCGCGCAGCAAAACAAAGCCATCCATTTTACCATTCATCCGGACCGTAAAGAGCAGGTCGTGGACAATATCGGCGCCTCCGGTTGCTGGTTCTCCGAGGGCATCGGCAAATACTGGCCCGAAGAAAAAAAAGAACAGATCGCGGAATGGCTCTTCAGCAAAGAACTGGATCAAACCGGAACACCAAAAGGAATCGGGCTTTCTGCCTGGCGTTTCAACATTGGCGGCGGAACCGCTGAACAGGGCGACAGCAGCGGCATCAAAGATTTCAGAAAAAGAGTGGAGAGCTTTCAGAACCCGGATGGCTCCTACGATTGGAGCAAACAATCGGGCTACCTCTGGTTCGTAAAAAAAGCAAAAAATTACGGCGTTGAAAACCTGATCGCTTTCTCCAATACGCCGCCCGTTCATTTCACAAAAAACGGACGCGGCTTTAAAACAGAAAAAGATTTCACGGCCAACCTTCGTCCTGATAAATACAGCGCTTACGCGGGATTTCTTGCAGATGTACTGAAACATTTCCAGCAGGAAGGCATCTTCTTTAAATACATCAGTCCGGTGAATGAACCGCAATGGGACTGGAGCAACAAACCAGGGCAGGCAAGCCAGGAAGGAAGTCCATGGTACAATGAAGACATTTACAAAATTGCAACCGCCCTTGACAGTGCGCTTTCTGCGCATCAACTTACTTCCCGCATCATGATTACCGAAGCAGGTATGCTGGATTACCTCTATAAAAATAACGGTCGCGCAGGAGCGCAGATGCAGACATTTTTTAATCCGAAAAGCGCCTTGAACGTTTCAAAACTTACACATACAGCGCCATTCATCGGCGGACACAGCTATTTTACGGATGGTGGAGACACGAACCGCATCCGCATCCGGCAGGCACTGAAAGATACCGCACACGCCTACGGCGTAGATTACTGGCAAACCGAATACTCCATGCTGGGCGAAGGTTTCAGAGAAGGCACCAGGGGTAGAAGAAGCGCCATGGACTGCGCTCTATTCCTGGCCAAAGTGATCCATACCGACCTGGCAGTGGCCAATGCAAAGGCCTGGCACCTCTGGAACAGTTACGAACCCGGCAATCCTTCCTTCGACACACGGTATTTCCTGA
>CAMLPA010000015.1 GCA_946481605.1 uncultured Flavihumibacter sp.
AAAAAGGTAATCGCCTTTTTTCATGAGGCTGATAATTTTATCCAGTCTTCTGGCGGAGGCGAAGCTGCGCAGCGCTTCTCCCGATTCTGCATAATTTGCAAACACCACCTTTCCGGGTTGAAAGAAAGCGGGAATCATTTGTCCCCAGGCTGCATAAGGTTCCTGCGCCTGGTCCACCACGGTGGAGTTTCCTGCGAGGAACACGGTAGCGGCCGAAGTATTTCTTTTGATTTCTATCCCGCAGATTTTCGGCGCTTCGTTGCTGAATTCCAGCGTCAGTGCATTGTCCCAGTGGAGGTATGTTTTTTCACGGGGTTTCAGCCTGATTTTTTCACCTGTTGCATGGATGATACTGTCACGGATATTTACAGTGAATGTATTGCGTAAAAATTTCCCTTTGGCGGTAACGGCTTTTTCTACCATCAGCCTTCGGCATTCTGCTTTAATGGTGGTGGTAGAAGTGCCTTCAGTGTCTCCGGTAATAACGGTAACATCGTAGTTGCCTTCGGGAAGTTGGACTGAAAAGAAAAAGGGTTGGGAAGAAGTGCAGTAATCGGAAACGAGGTTGTTTTTTCCTTTTCTTTCCACGGCAACGATGGGTGCGGCATTGCCGAGGAAGCCGTAGCCTGTGGTGGTATTGAATTTAAGTTCGGGCGTTACTTTCGTGTATCCTTTTGCGGTAGTTCCATTTCCAAAATCGAATTTAAGGTGTTGGGCGCATAGGTCTGTGGAAAAAAGAACCAGCATCAGTGTAGTGATTCCCATCATTTTAAATAACCATCTATTGCAGTAGCGGGGTTCTGCCGGGATTGCCTGTAACAAATTCTGATCCTGCTTTATAATTAGTTCAGAAGAAAGCACCTTGTTTAAAGCATTAAACAGCTTTTGAGGCATAGCAATTTATTTGAAACGAAAGTAGCTGATGCAGGTTTAAAACCTGACCCGTCCCATCCTGTTTTTTCTAAACCTTATGTATAAGTTCAATGACTAAAAAATTATTTTACGCAATCGTTCCCGAACCATTATAGCAGGATACTTCAGGATAGTTCCCTGTTTTCGATAACTACTTTTATTCCACCAACGGGAGGAATTTCCCGGAAGTTTGCTAACAGATTGCCTTAATAACTAACTAATTGCTGCCATGATGCTATTTAAACCTACCAGCGCCAGTAATGCTTTGTTGCATTACCACCAGCTTCACTCCTTTTCATTTATTCGTTACCGTTTGTTGTAAATAGAATTTCCTTTATACGGCCTTTATTGCCATGCCAGATTGCATGGTGGACATTTAGTTTAAGCTAATGCTATATGAAACAATTACACTTTGTTTTGCTCATTGCTTCCGCGATTTTTCTATTCTCTTCGTGTAAGAAGAAGGAATGGAACGATTATTACGGAAGACCCGATGATCTTGCTCCGCCTATTTACCAGCAGCTAACGGAGATGGGCAGGTTCAATCACCTGATCGCGCTCATTGACAAATCCGGATACAAACAAACGATGGGAGCAGCCGGTTTCTGGACTTTCTTTGCCCCGAATGACGATGCGTTTACGGCCTTCTTCAAAGATAAAGGCATCGCTGGCGTAGAACAGATCGATTCCGTTACCGCAAGGGCGATTGTTCAGTATTTACTGGTGTACAACGCTTTTGAGAAAGACAGGCTGGATGATTACCAGGCCACCGCTAATAATGCGGGATGGACGCCATCACTCGCTTTCCGCAGACGAACGGCTTATTACACCGGGTTCTACAAAGACACCGCAACTTCCAACAGGCAGGTGATGGCCATCGCCAATAACCGCAACAGCGCTGGCGCACTGGATGGAAACTATATCCCTTCAGATTACAACAACAAATACATCTCCTATTTCACGGATGAGTTCCTGGCCGCAAATTCTTTGAGCGAAACGGACTACAAATACTTCTATCCCACATCTGAATTTTCTGGTTTTAACGTGGCCCAGGCAAAAGTGCTCAACAAAGACATCTCCGCTGAAAATGGCGTAATCCATGAGATTGATAAAGTGATCACGCCGTTGCAAAGCATCGATGAATACATCCGCCTTCGCCCGGAGTACAAAAGTTTCAGGGATATCCTGAACCGCCTCTACACCAATAATATGGTGCGTTTCATTTACAATGTGGAAGCCTCCCGCAGGTACCAGGTTGTGAGTGGAAAATCGGATTCTGTTTTCGTGAAGGTTTATTCCAACCTGCTGTCGTTCGCGCCCAACAACGAGAACCACTTAAAGCTGGAAGATAACGATGGCCAGAAAGATTGCTGGACACTCTTCATTCCAAACAACGAAGCGGTAGACAATTTTGTGAAGAATGTACTGTGTGAGTACTATCCTTCTCTTGACCAGATGCCGGTTGAGGTGATCGCTGATTTTTTAAATTCGCATTTGTTCCCCACCGTTGTATGGCCTTCCAAGTTCGCCGTTACCCGGAACAAGTTTACGGAGCCTGCGCGGTTTGATCCCGCGGCCGATGTATTCGACAGGAAAATACTCAGCAACGGATTTGTGTACGGCACCACGAAAGTGCAGCAGTCGGACATCTTCAGCACCGTTTACAGTAAGGCTTACCTGAACCCGGCTTATTCCATGATGACCAGGTTACTGAATTTTACAGGGCTGAACCTGCTGGTGGCCAAATCCAATGTTCCCGTGAACATCCTGATGATCCCCGACCAGGTTTTTGCGGAGGCCGGTTATTTGTACAACGTGTCTAAAAGCCAGTTTGAATACCGCGCCACGCCCGGCGGTTCCACCACCACCAATGGCGTGAACGACAGGCTCGAAAGAATCATAAAAACCTGCGTCTTTTTTGATCCTTACAAACAATTGCTGGAAAATCTTTCGGGCGAGAATATTGTGAAGTCCGGAAGTGCGGGTACGGAAGGAGATTACATCCGATTCCGGAACAACACCATTGTTACTGCCGGATTGGAGGACCAGGAGAAAGTAGCGCAGGTGGACAGTGTTAAAACGGCTACCAACGGAAAAGTCTATTTTATTAACCAGTTGCCGGTATTTTCTGATAAACAGGTTGGCTTTCATTTGCAGAAACTGGCGGTAGAGCCCGGATCGGATTTCAGTCATTTTTACAACTACCTGATCAATTCCGCCAATACTTACAGTCCTTCCACGCAAGGGGTACTGGGCATAAGCGGCTTCTCCACCATGTTTGTTCCTTCCAATGCGGCGATTTTAAAGGCGGTGAATGATGGTCTTTTGCCGGGAACAGGAACAGCGCCATCCAAAACACCCAACTTCAACCCTTCCGATGAACCCGGAAAACTCCTGGTAAGAAAATTCCTGCAATACCATATTCTGGCAAGCCAGACGGTGGTGCCAGATGGAATGGTGGCCGGATCGCTGGAGACGCTGCTCAAGAATGCCGTGGGGCAGGGGGTTCGTGTTACCATTGTGAATAGTCCCGGTGAGTTGTCGCTGGTAGACAACTTCGGGAAAGCGGCCCAGGTAGTGCCTGAAAAAAGCAATCACCTCTCGAACAGAAGTGTGATCCATCTTATCAACGATTACCTCAAATACAATGATAATTAATACACCCTGGGCCACGCCACAACAACAAAAACCTAAAACCCAACCAATGACCCTATTTTTTACCAGGATGATCATGGGGATGGCGCTGCTGTTCGCCATAAGCATTTCGGCCCTGGCACAGGATCCCGTAATGGTGACGGGCAAAATACTGGACCGGGATAAAAAACCCCTTCAGGATGTAAGTATTACTGAAGTAGACGCTGAACAACGGGTGATAAAAGGCGTTAGCTCCGATGTTGCGGGCAACTTTGCACTCAAGGTTTCCAACCCAAAAAACAAATTGAGCTTCTCCATTATCGGATACACCTCTGTAGAAAATGTGACCATTGGCGGCAGAAGGGTTTTTAACATCACCCTTGACAGAAGTACTAAGGATTTTGAAGAGGTAGTGGTGATCGGACGTAAAAAAGTAGACAACGGAATGTTGCCGATAGCGGAACGCGACCTTACCATTGCCGCGTCAAAAATTGATGCCAAGGCCATGGAAGAAATGCAGGCAACTTCTATTGACCAGGCCTTGCAGGGAAGAATGTCTGGTGTGGATATTGCCGCCAATTCAGGCGATCCCGGCGCCGGCATGCAGATCAGGATCAGGGGAACATCTTCCATCAACTCTTCCAATGAACCGCTTATTGTTGTAGATGGAATGCCTTATGAAACCCAGATTCCAACGGACTTTAACTTTGGTACCGCTGACGATCAGGGTTATGCGAACCTGCTTAATATTGCGCCCGCGGACATTAAAGACATCACGATCCTGAAAGATGCCGCGGCCACCGCTATCTGGGGCGCACGCGCCGCAAACGGGGTTATCGTGATCAATACCAAAAGAGGTACAAGAGGAAAACCCCAGCTTACCTATACTTTCAAAGGCACGTTGCAACTACAGCCCAAAGCCATTCCTATGCTGAATGGCGACCAGTATTCCACACTGATACCGGAAGCTTTCATGAACAGGAACGGAATACCCCTTAACACGCAAACCGTAAACGAATTCAAATTCGATCCCAACGATCCTTACTGGTATTACAACTACAGCAACAATACCAACTGGGTGGATGCCATTTCCCGCACCGGCAACATCATGGACCACAACGTTTCCATGCAGGGTGGCGGTGAAAGGGCCCGCTACTTCGCATCCGTGGCATTTACCGACCAGAAAGGGGTTACCATCGGAACTGACCTGAAAAGAATCACCACACGCATTAACCTGGATTACATTGTATCCGACAGAATCCGCATCAGAACGGATGTGTCTTACGCCCACACCGATAATGCCCGTAACTTCAATGACAACGTGCGGAACATCGCCTATGTAAAAATGCCCAACATGGGAATTTACGAATACGATGAGTTCGGCAACCGCACGCCAAACTTTTTCTCCCCGCTGCAAAACATACAGGGACAATACTCAGGCACTTATAACCCGGTAGCCATGGCCTCCACCGCCACCAACAAAATTCTTACAGAAAGGGTAACGCCCAAGTTCAACATGCAGTATTCCATTGTACCCAATGTGCTGCAGGCGACATTCGATGTTCAGTTCGATATCAACAACGTTAAAAACAAAAGCTTCCTGCCGCAGATCGCCACAGGAAGACCCTGGACAGAAAACGTAGTGAACAGAGCATACGATGGCGACAACGACGGCTTCAACGTACAAACGAAAACGCAACTCATTTATACCCCCGAAATAAAAAACACCAAACACTCGCTTACCGCGTTGCTGAACATGATGACCTACGACAACAAAGGCATCTCCTTTCAAACACTCGCCACCAATACCGCTTCGTCTAACCTCCAGGATCCTTCGGTTCCCTCCAGGATCACGTCTGCCGGCACCAACGTGGCCGCCAGAACGAACCAGACCAGGAACGCAAGCGCCCTCCTCAACGCACAATACGGGTTTAACGACAAGTATATCGTTAACGTTGGATTACGCGGCGATGGCACCTCCAGGCTCGCATCAGGTAACAGGTACGGCCTCTTTCCATCCGTATCCACCAGGTGGAGGTTGTCCGGAGAACGCTTTATGGAAAGATTCAGCAGGAAACTCGACGACCTCAGCTTCCGGCTCAGCTATGGTATTTCAGGCAACGCGCCACGGAACGATTACAGCTTTTTTAATACGTACGATAACCTCAACTGGAACTATATGGGCCAGGGTGCGGTGATCCCCGAAAGGATGGAGTTACAGAACCTGTCCTGGGAAACCATCCACGGCTTTAACACCGGCATAAACGTATCCCTCTTTAAGAGCAGGCTTACCATGGATGTGGAATTCTACCGCAACAGAACAAAGGACCTGTTTTTCCCAGGCCTGCAGATCGGTTCCGTAAACGGATTCGACAGGGTAGACATGAACGTGGGCACCATGGACAACCAGGGCTTCGAAGTGGCCGTGTTCTCCACGCCGTATAAAGCGGGCGACTGGGCTATTGAAGTAAACATGAACATCGCGCGGAACGTGAACATGATCCGGGAAATTTCAGAATTCTATCCCATCGAGAGAGGCAATATCAATCAGAACGGAGAATACATGACCTTCCTCCAGATCAACAACCCATTCGGATCTTTTTACGGATACAGGTCCAGTGGTGTGTATACCGACCTCAATGCAACATTGGCTACCGACATCTCCGGAAAGCCCATCATCGGACCGAACGGCCAGCAACTCTACATGCGGTTTAACTACCCCACTACCGACTATGTTTTTCAACCCGGTGACGCCGCTTACGAAGACATCAACAAAGATGGAAACATCAACTACCAGGATATTGTGTACCTCGGCAACAGCAACCCTCTTTTTACCGGAGGCTTCGGGCTGAACTTCGTGTACAAAAAGAACCTGAGGCTCTCCACATTCTTCAACTTCAGGTACGATTACGACATCATCAATGGCACCCAAATGCTGAGCACCAATATGTACGGTTACAATAACCAGAGTACCGCCGTCCTGAGAAGGTGGCGCAAACCCGGCGATGAAACGGATATTCCACGCGCCCTCTATGCCAGCGGCTACAACTGGCTCGGATCAAGCAGGTATGTGGAAGACGGCTCCTTCCTGCGTTTCAGAACGGTAACACTGCGCTATACTTTCCCTAAAAGCGCAATCGACAAACTAAAGATCAAAAATATGAGCGGCTATATTACTGCCGAAAACCTCATTACCTGGACGAAGTACACCGGTCAGGATCCGGAAGTAAGCGTAAGGGGCAGCGATCCGTTCCGCGTAGCGAGAGACAATTCGATGACGCCGCCCGTAAGAATGCTTACTCTCGGACTTACAGCCTCCTTCTAAATCTTTTTATGATGAAATATTTATTCTGCATTATAACAGCAGCCTTCCTCTTCAGTTCCTGCAGCAAATGGCTGGAGTTGAAGCCGAACGACGGTATCATCCGGGAAGATTTCTGGAAAACCAAAGAAGACATTCAGGCCGCCATCAACGGATGCTACGGCTCCCTGCTGGGCGATCCCAACGGCAGCGATAAACCACTGGCGGAAATCCTTTTCCTGTGGGGAGAACTGCGCGCCGACATGCTGGCGCCTTCCCTGGGTACCACCAACGAAGAGTTCGACGTGATGAATGTGAATACGCTTTCCACCAATACCATCGTGAACTGGAGATCGATTTACCGCACCATCAACTATTGCAATACTGTCCTGGATTTTGCGCCGGAAGTAATGGAATCGGATAAAACATTGTCGCAGGAGCAACTCAACGCGTTCCTCGCCGAGGCCAAAGCGCTCCGGGCCATGATGTATTTCTACCTTGTGAGAAGTTTCGGAGAAGTGCCCCTCAAACTCACTTCTACTTCCAGCGACGAGCAGATTGAGACCCGTCCCAAATCAACGCAGGCAGAAGTGCTCGCACAGGTGCTGAAGGACCTCAACGAAGCGGAAGCCGCTGCCCTCACCACTTATGGAACAGGTCCCACCGACAAGGGAAGAATCACAAAGTACACCATCAATGCGCTCCAGGCCGATGTGCACCTGTGGATGGAAAATTATGAGTTATGCCTTACCGCATGCGACAAAGTGATCAACAGCAGAAGGTTCGGACTGATCGGCAACAGCGCCGCCTGGTTCGGAACACTCTACAGAAACGGCAACTCCAACGAATCTATTTTCGAGTTCCAGTTCGATAACCAGAAGCTGAACTCCTTTTACAATATGTTCGCCGTAAGCAACCGCAGGTTCCTCGCTGCCAACAAAGTGATGGACCTCATGTACTCCACGGATCCGCAGGGCCTGCAAAAAGACATTCGTGCCGACCTGGCTTCCGTACGCGCTGAAGACAATATGATCTGGAAATACGTGGGCGCTTCAAACCAGGTCCTGATTTCAGCAAACGATTCCTACACCCATTGGTTTGTGTACCGCTTCGCCGATATCCTGCTGATGAAAGCTGAAGCCCTGGCTCAGTTAAACAGGGGAGAAGAGGCCCTGGAACTTGTATACAGGATCAGGACCAGAGCCACAGCCCTGCCTGCTACCGACCTCCTGCCCGACCCCACCAATAAAGATGAAGTAACGCTTTTCATCCTGGATGAAAGGGCCAGAGAATTCATGTTTGAAGGAAAAAGATGGTACGATGTGCTCCGCTACGCGAAAAGAAATAACTACGAAAAACTGGAGTACCTCCTGGATATGGTGGCGCAGATCGTTCCCTCTAATATGGTGCGCACCGCACAGGCAAAACTGAGGGATAAGAACAGCCACTATTTTCCCATTTACGAATATGAGTTGCAGACCAATAAAAATCTTGTTCAGAACCCCTTCTATAAATAATCTAACCAATGCTTGTTATGAAAAAAATCTTTTTCATGATCCTGGCGCTGCTTACAGGAACCGTCCTTATCACCGTTCCGGGATGTAAAAAAACAGCTTTAAGGGAAACCACCACCGACGACGTAAACATACTGGCATTCCTGCAAAAGGACTCTACCGGGCGCTTCAGCCTGCTGGTGGAAGCCGTAGAAAAAGCAGAATACCAGCCTTTCTTAAACGCTTATGGCACCTATACTTTGTTTGCGCCCACCAATGAAGCCATGGATGCTTACCTGAAACAACAGGGGAAAAACAGCCTCGCTCAGCTCGACCAGCAGCAGGTAAGGGATATGCTCCGCTTTCACCTCCTGGAAGAACAAGTGTTAACCAGTGAATTCAACGATGGAAAGTTATCGGCCATGACGATGTTCGGGCAATACCTCGTAACCGGTGTTGAGAATACAGATGGCATATCTTCTTACCGCGTGAACCGCCAGGCCAACGTGGTTGACGCAAACCTCAAAACCGGAAACGGCATCATTCAGGTGATAGACCATGTACTCACGCCTGCCGTAAAATCTGTGGCGCAACTGGTGGAAGAAAACACGGACTATTCCATATTTACCCAGGCGCTGAAAGAAACAGGCTGGTACGATGTGCTGAACCAGGCTACTTCAGGCACCGGGAAAAAATGGTACACGCTGATAGGAGAAACCAACCAGGCGCTGCTGGATACAGGCATCGTAAACTACGCTGACCTGAAGGCGCGCTATAACAATACAGGGGATCCTAAAAACCCTGCGGACAGCCTTTACCTCTATGTTGCCTACCATATTCTGCCCGAGGTAAAATACCTGGCCGATATCGTATTGTCCAGCGCACACGAAACCATGGTTCCCCTGGAAGTGATCACCAACAAATTCATCAACAAACAGGTACTGCTGAACGAGGACCAGTACAGTACCATTGACGGTGTGGTTACAGAACCGGGCATCCTGTTGGACCAAACCGGCAGCGACCGTTCCGCAACAAATGGAGTGGTACACAAAGCCCTGGCCCACCTTTCCATCAAAATAAGAAATCCTTTCCCCGTTTACTGGGACCTGTGTGCGGCAGTGCCAGAACTTACGCGTCTCAGCAATGTGTACCGAAAACAGACCTACCTGTTTGACTATGCCGATGGCAACGCTTTCAAAGACGTAAAATGGGAAAGAAGTTGCCTCAAGTATAGGAATGGCGTGCAGGGTTACCTGGGCGACTACTGGCAGGTGGGTATGGGAAGAAGCTCCAGCAATACGAACAGCCTGGGTACCTGCCAGAGCAACAGTTGGATTGAATTTACCACACCACTACTTGTAAAGGGAAGGTATAAAGTATGGTTTGGCTATTACACCCAAAACTCTACCGCCACTGCCGTGCAGGCCTCCTTCGACTCAGTTCCCCTCACCAATGCGCTAATCAACTTCGCGCAGAAGATCGCCAAAATCAACCCACCGGCCGAGGCCGAAGCGGAGATGGAGGCCCTCGGCTGGAAATGGTGGGCAGGTGCAGCCAGAAAAAGTGGCTCCACCGTGTCAAGACTCGTTGGCATAGTGGACGTGCAACAAACCGGAAGGCATAAGCTCAGGTTCGACCTGGTATCTGGCTCCAATGCCGATTGCAACTTCGATATGGTGCATTTTATCCCGGTGGGCATGAACCAGACAAGGCCAAGGTTCAACCCGGATGGCACGATAGAATACGGCCTGTAAACAACACGAATGGCAAAGGCCCTACATGTTCATAAATCTTTTAAAATGCTTCTGAAAAATAAATACCGCTTGTTTGGTGCAGCCCTCTTCCTGATAGGCATTCAGGCCTGCAAAAAATGGGACGATCATATCGCTTTGCGGGACAATGCCCTCCAGGAAACCCTTGTTGAACAGATGGCAGCGGAACCCTCACTTTCAGTTTTTAATGAATACCTCCGCAAAACAGGCCTTGACCGCGAACTCGCCGGGGAAAGAAGTTACACCGTTTGGGCGCCTTCCAACACCGCGCTGGAAACACTTCCGTCCAGTATTACGGCCGATTCCGCCACCCTCAGAAGGTATATGGAAAACCATATTGCCGGGATGGTGGTGTTTACAAGGATGGCGACAGACTCCCTTCGCGTAAGGCTGCTGAACGGCAAGCGTATTTTCGCACACGGAAAAAAGTTTGATGATGCCAACATCACGAAGGAAGATGTTGCCGTAAAAAATGGTGTATTGCACATTGTTGACAAACTCATCGCACCGCAACCCAGTATCTGGGAGTTCATTGAACAAACCAAAAGCGGTTTCGAACAAAACAATTACATCGCAGCGCTGAATTACCAGTCGCAGGATCCTGAACTGGCGGAACTCGACAGCATCAATCCCGCTACAGGCGATCCGGTGTACAAGCCCAATACCGGCATTGTAACCATCAATACTTTCAGAACTAAGGTATATGATATCGCCAATGAAGACAGTCTGTACACTTATGTGGTGCTGAACAACGCAGCGTACCAGTCTGCCACCCAGCAGCAGCGCCCTTACTTTAACAGCGCCGATCCCGCCATCACGGATGCCAACGCTTCGTGGAATGTGGTGAAAGATCTCGCGATACGTGGCTTGTACACACCCAACCAGTTGCAACAGGCGCTTTATTCCAGGTTCATGGTGCGCATTCCCGTAAACAGCAGCAATATTGTGGAGACCCACAAGGTAAGCAACGGCATTGTGTATGTGGTGAACCAACTGGATACGGACATCACGGAAAAAATTCCATCTTTTATAGTGCAGGGTGAAGTTCCCCTCGCGGTAAGTAACATGGAAGACAGGTTCCTCACAAAGATCATGTACAGGGAGAGAAAGAATCCCAATACCGGGAATACCTTCAAAGATATTTACCTGAACCTCGGCTCTTCAGGCGCGAACTATTTTGTGGATTACCGCACCAACAACCTGTTCACTACAAAATACAGGGTGTATTGGGTCGCTTTCAGCGACAGGGTGCTTTCGGGCCAGGCAGATGACGCTTATGGTACGGATTCAACCCTTACCCAGATGCTGCAGGTAGGGCCTTATACGGCAGACGGGCTCTTCACCCCCGCATTCAATGTTACCCAGAAAGTAGCGCCATTACAGTATGAAGAAATCTTACTCGGGGAATATACATTAAATGAATACAACTGGACGTTGTCGCATCCTGAATCAACGCCAGATGGACAATCGTATATCGTGAATCCGGCCACACAGCGCATCCGGCTTCGTGCCCCGGCTTCCGCCTCCAGCGGCATTCCCCTTAACCTTACACTGGATTATATCAGGTTCGTTCCGGTTCAATAAAATGAGAAAAAAAGAAATTATGTACGCAAAAAAATATAAGCTCACCGGTATGAACTTCCGTTGGTCACTGATCATCGGACTGGCATTGTGCTGCGGTACAACACCTGTTTTTTCGCAGGAAAAAAAGCGGGCTGAAAAAGAACCAATGGCTGAAAAGAAAGGATGGAAAACCCTTTCCGGAGAAGTGACGGATGCCGCAACAGGCAAGCCTTTACCCGGCATAAGGATTACGTATAAGAATGCCAGCGCGGCCATCTCGGACAGTTCAGGAAAATTTATGCTGGAAGTGCCTGATTATTCGGTGTCCATCTCCATCGTCGGCGATGGATTTCAATCAAAGATACTGGCGCTTCGTGGCCGGCAAACTATAAGAACAGCATTGTATGAAGGTGCTTTTCAATCTTATTTTGATGAAGTAACCATTAACGACAGGATTTACAACAAGGCGAACCTGGCAGGCGCTTCAGGATCGTTGGTTTCCAACGGAACCCCGGGCGTTATCGGCGAAACTCCTGATAACTATCTCCAGGGAAAACTGGCCGGATTGCAGGTGATACGCCGTTCAGGTACCCCGGGTATCGGCGCCAATCTTTTACTGCGGGGCTTCTCATCGCTTTACGCCACCAATCAGCCTTTATTTGTGATAGATGGCGTGGTATTCGATGTGCAGAGTTATGGTACTTCGCTCATGCCCAACCATTTCAACAATCCCCTGAATTTTATTGATGTAAAAGACATTGATAATATTACCGTGCTGAAAGAAGGCGCTTCCCAATATGGTACCAGGGGCGCGAACGGCGTGATCCTGATCACCACGGCAAGGGCCCGGCAGGAAGCTACGCGTATAGATGTAAGCGTATTTGGCGGTACCAGTTTCGCGCCTGAAAACCTTCCTGTAATGGGCAAAGGTGATTACAGAACCTATCTTTCTGAAATGCTGCAATCGAAGGGATTAAACGCGGATGAGATCAGTGCGCTGCCGTATATGAACAACGACCCCGCAACGAATACGGAGTTTTACCGCTACCAGGGCAACCAGGACTGGCAGCGCCAGGTGTTGTTGGCCAATCCCTCGCAGAACGCGTATATGAAAGTGACCGGTGGCGACAACATCGCGAAATACGCACTGTCGCTGGGTTATATGAAGAGCCAGGGCGTAATTACGAATACCGGTTTAACAAGGTACAACGTACGCTTTAACGCAGACTTTAACCTCAGTCAGCGCCTTACGGCCAACACCAATATCAGCTTCACTTTTAATGAGCAGAAACTGAAAGACCTGGGAACTTCCACCACCACCAACCCGTTGTTTTCCGCTTTGGTAAAAGCGCCCTTTCTTACCATCAACGATGTGAACAACAGCGGTGTATTCTCTCCCACCCTGGCCGCGGCAGATGTATTTGCAACAAGTAATCCGGTGGCGCTTACCAGGAACATGATGGCCGACAACAAGAACTACCGCTTCCTCGGCGCCATCAACTTCGGGTACAAACTATCCGATCATATTTCCCTGGCTTCCACACTGGCAGTTACAATGGATAAGGTGCGGGAAACCTTCTTTGTACCAGGCCTTGGCGTGGTACCAGATACATTGGAAACCGCCGTTGCCGTTAACCGCTCCGGCGCACAGGTGGTGAGGATGTTCAGCGTGTACAACGACAGCAGGATCGCGTACCAGAAGGTGTTCAACAATGTGCATGACTTCTCGGCAAGGCTGGGTGTGCGGTACAATACCATCGACTCAGAGCAGGATTATATTTACGGGTTTAACTCAGCAACAGACAAACTTACCGGTGTAGGATACGGCGCGAACGCGCTGCGCCGCGTGGGCGGATCGCTCGGTAACTCTTCGTGGATGAATACTTATTTCACCACGGATTACAACTTCAGGGGCAAATACCTCGCTTCGTTTTCCCTCGCTGTTGATGGATCTTCCAGGTTCGGCCGGGAGGCCGCCGGTGGCGCCGTGGTTCGCCTTGGCAACAGGAATTATCCGCTCATGCCATCACTCGACCTGGCCTGGGTACCATCTTCCGAAAATTTCATGGAAGCAGCAACATGGATAGACCTTTTGAAAATACGCGCATCGGCTGGCATCACGGGCAATAACGACATAGGCAACTTCACCGCACGCAGGTATTATGTGTCGCAAAACCTGCTGGGTGTTCAGGGGCTGGTACGTGGAAACGCGGGCAACGAAGCGCTCCAGTGGGAAACCAACACGCGGTTGAATGCCGGCATCGACCTCAGTGTATGGAACGAAAGACTTTCCCTCAGCTTTGATGCTTACCACCGGAAAACCGACGATATGATCGTTTATGAACCCGCTCCCGCCGCTACCGGAATGGAATACAACATTACCAATTCAGGCGCCATGAAAACCACGGGCTGGGAAGCAGTGGTGCAGGGCAGGATATTGAATGGAAAGAAACTGAAATGGGACCTGGGTTTCAACATCTCAGCTTATAAGTCTGAAGTAACCAAGCTGCCAATGGAAGCCATTGTTACCGACTATGCAGGCGGCTCCTACATTACCCGGGTTGGCGGAGCGCCAAATGCTTTCTTTGGTTACAGGGCCGATGGCGTTTTTGCCAGCGGAACAGCCGCCACAGCGCTAAGCTTCAGGAATGAAGCAGGTGAATTAACGCCGTTCCAGGGAGGAGACATTCGTTTTAATGATACCAACGGAGACAATATAATTGATGCTGCCGACCGTGAAGTGATCGGCAATCCTAACCCCGACTTCTTCGGGGCCATCAACACCGGGCTCGTGTATGGCAACTGGAACCTTGAGGCTTTGGTGACTTTCTCCCAGGGAAATGATGCCTACAACTATACCCGCAGACAACTGGAATCGATGGACGGCTACGCCAACCAGACCAAAGCCGTGATGAACAGGTGGCGGAACGATGGTGACCAAACCAATATGCCCCGTGCCGCATGGGGCGACCCCTCCGGAAATGCCCGCTTCTCCTCCCGGTGGATTGAAGACGCTTCCTACATCAGGCTCCGTACATTATCTGTTTCCTACAATATTCCAATCAGACCGGGCGCATTAAAATATACTGTAGTGTACCTCTCGGGCAACAACCTCCTTACCGCAACGAAGTACAAAGGGTTTGACCCCGAATTCGGCGCGGCCTCCGGTCTGTTCGGCATGGGCGTGGATGCCATGATGGAACCGCAGTTCCGGAGTGTGCAGGCAGGCATCAAACTGGGGCTCTAATTTTTACATCACTCAATTACGAACGATGACAAAGTTCTTTCAATATTCAAAACATACCCTGGCGGTAATAGCATTGTGCACCGCTTTCTCCTCCTGCTCTAAATTGCTGGAAGCGGAACCCGAAGATGTGCTGGAAGAAAACGCCGTTTACAACAATGTATTCGATGCCGATGCCGCTGTAATGGGCGTATATGGAAAATTTACACGGCTCGCGGAATCTAATATCATCCTGAATGAGTTGAGGGCAGACCTGCTTTCCACTACAAACAATGCCGATGAGGCGTTGCGCCAGTTGAATGAGCACCATGTGAAAGAAGGAAACCCCTACGCCAACCCACGGCCATACTATGAAGTGATCCAGAATTGCAATGACGTGATGTACCACTTCAACCAGATGCTCGCAGAGAAGAAACTGAACAACGACCAGTACAATATGCGTTATTCCGACCTGGCGGCCCTTCGCTGCTGGGTGTATCTCCAGGTAGGCATTCATTTCGGAAAGGTACCTTATGTGACCGATCCTTTTAAAACAGTGGAAGACATCAGGAACGTCGGTTTGATGCCGCGCATCGAATTCACCCAGCTTATCGATGAACTTATCAGAACGATGGAGGCCCTTCCTTCCATGCAACCATATCCCACCGGCTCCAGTGTGGTTACCACCGTGGATGGCTACAATACCCAGAAATTCTTTGTCAACAAAAGAGTGTTGCTAGGTGAACTGTACCTCTGGAAAGGAGAATACCGGAAAGCTGCCGCAGAACTGAAACAGGTGATGGAAACAGGCACCGGCGATCTGTACAATTACAGGCTGAACGGAAGTTCGAAAGGTGATAACAACGACCTCGCGGTGGGCTACTACCGGTACCGTGAACTGGACGAGAACATGCTGGTGAACAACAATGCACAGGGCTGGCGCTCCATCTTCGCCCGTGGCCAGGACAACCTGTTTAACCGTGAACACATCTGGTTCCTGCCCTTCAGTTCCGGCTTCCAACCTGAAAACCCCTTCATCAACCTGTTCTCCAACAGAGGAGGAAAATACCTGCTGAAGCCATCGCAGGAAGCCATGGACAACTGGAACGCGCAATTGCAGAAGAACAACCTGCCCTACGACGCACGCGGAAAAAAATTCAGTTACAACGACCTGGCAGGGCAGCCCGTGGTAATGAAATACCTCTACAACTACCTGAACCCGGATACCTACATGCCCACAGACCTTTTTGTTAAAAACGGAAAATGGTTCCTGTACCGTGCCGCCAACCTGCACCTGGATTTTGCCGAAGCCGCCAACCGCGACAACAAACATTTGCTGGCCTATACCCTGGTGAACGACGGACTCATCACTTACCCCGGACGCATCACCAACATGGGCTTCCCCTACGATTTTGATGCGAGAAGAAGCGATAACCCGCTCATCATCGCAGACTGGAGCATGAAC
Organism: uncultured Flavihumibacter sp.; assembly: GCA_946481605.1. The sequence goes on from CAMLPA010000015.1 coordinate 16,364, forward strand.
GCAGGCATCAGGGGAAGGGCCTATCTCTATCCCCAGACGCTGACGGGCGACAGCACCCTGCTCATCGAAAACCAGATCGTGGAAGAATCTGCCAGAGAACTGGCCTTTGAAGGAAAAAGATGGCCCACGCTCCTGAGGATAGCAATGCGCAGAAATGACCCTGCATTTCTTGCAGATAAAGTTTACGCCAAGTTGCAGAAGGAAAATAACCCCAATGCTTCAGCGGCCCGTACCAAACTCATGAGCAGGGAGAACTGGTTTCTTCCGTTCAGATGGGAATAGAAAATTGACAACCCTTAACTGATTTTATGATAACAAGAACGATTGCTGCCGGAAAGAACCACTTTAAAAAACTGGTTGGCCTTGCATGCTTATTACCCGGATTCCTGCAACTCCAGGCACAAACGCCGGCATTCCCCGGCGCGGAAGGTTTCGGTCGCTTTGCCACTGGCGCAAGAGGCGCCGCGAACCCGTCCGTATATGTTGTGACCAACCTGAACGACAATGGTCCCGGCTCGTTCCGCGATGCGGTGAGCCAGCCCGGAAGGTTCGTGGTTTTTGCCGTGGGCGGCATCATCAACCTTCAATCTAATGTGACCATCGCAAAAAATGTGACCATCGCCGGGCAAACAGCTCCGGGCGACGGCATAGTGTTGTTCAATAAAAGAGTAACCTTTTCCAACGCCAGTAATACCATCTGCCGCTTCCTGCGCATCAGGCTGGGGGCCACCGGCAACTCGGGGAACGATGCTTCGGGCCTCTCCAACGGCAGAAACATCATCCTCGATCACATGTCCATTACCTGGGGAATGGATGAAAACTTCTCCATCAACTGGGACAATAAAAACGAATCGCCCGATAACATCACGGTGCAGAATTCCATTATCGGACAGGGCCTGCACAGGGAAAACCATTCCGCGGGCGGACTTATTCAAACACCCGATGGCGGAAAAGTTAGTCTGATCAGGAACCTTTACATCAGCAATAAAACAAGGAACCCCAAAGTAAAAGGGGTGAACGAATTCGTGAACAACGTGGTGTACAACTGGGGAAATCACGGCAATACCTATGGCCATTCCCAGTCGGGCGATGCCTACATCATGGGGGGCTCTTCCGGTGTTTCAGAAGTGAACATCCTCAACAACTACTTCATGAGCGGCCCCTTAACACCTCCTTCCAAAACAACGCCATTTTCCAGGGGAACGGGTACATTCAATGTTTTCGGCTCCGGGAACTTTTTCGACAACAACAGGAATGGTGTGCTGGACGGCGCGGAGGTGCC
>CAMLPA010000016.1 GCA_946481605.1 uncultured Flavihumibacter sp.
TCTTCCTGCGAGGCATTCATCACGGTTTCGTACAATCCTTTTATTCCTTTTTCTTCCAGCACCGGAATGAGGAAATGCCAGGCGGCCTGTTGTTCCAGTTCATGGCGGATGGCTTCTTTTTTACGGAAACCATGCAGCAGCCAGAAATCACTGAGGGCCACCATTACCTCGGGTTTGTGGTTATCATCCTTATAATTACGGGAAGGGTCACCCGCAGGAATACCGGCCGCTTCTTCTCTGGCGAATCCTTTGATGGCTTCTTCGCGCGTGGGATGCACCTGTATAGACAGCATTTCTTTTACATCCAGCACTTTGAACAGGAAGGGCAATCTGCCGAAGGCGCGGGCGGTTGCTTCCCCCAATGCTTCTATGGTATTTTCACGGATGAAGGTATTCAATCCGCGTTGTGTACCATCCTCCGTCTCAATCAAAGACGGCACCTGGTCGTGTGCCCCCATCCAGTATTCGGCGAACGGTTGCTGATCGGTGTTTTTCTCCCCCAGCAGTTCGGGGATAAAACGGTTGCCGCCCCAGGCGTAGTGTTGTACCTTCCCATGCAGGGGAAATATCCTTTTCGTAGTTGTCATAGTTTTCATCTAATGGTTACAAATATAAAGGTATCGCATGGGCATCCAACAAATCAGGGGGAATTTAGGCGAATTCGCGGGCGCATGGTGGCTCAGCAGGAATGGGTTCCGCATCCTGCACCGCAACTGGCGCACGGGCAGAAAAGAGATTGATATTATTGCTGAAAAGAACGGCACCTTACATATTATTGAAGTGAAGACCCGCTTCAGCGATGTATTCGGATGGCCCGAAGCTGCCGTATCTCCGAAAAAGATCGGGCTGCTGGAAGAGGCCGCCAGGCAGTATATGGCCATTCACCCCTACTGGAAAAATATGCAGTTCAGTGTACTCTCCCTGATGGTGGAACGCAACATGGCCAGGTTTGCATTTTTTGAGGATATTTGACCCATGTGGAAAGTGTACCGGAAAGGATTCAAAGCTTACCTCCAGTTGGAAAGATCACTGGCAGATACTTCCGTTGAAGCGTACAGCTCCGACCTGGATAAACTTATTCAATATCTCGAAACGGAAGCGCCCGGCACTTCACCTTCAGACATCACACTGGCACAACTCGAAACATTCATTGGCCGGATCGCGGCGCTGGGTATGACGGCCCGTTCTCAGGCCCGGATCATCTCCGGCATCAAAGCGTTCTTCCGCTATTGCCAGCAGGAGCAACTTATTTCAGACAACCCGGCGTTGTTGCTCGAGGCGCCGCGTTTGCAGCGCGCACTCCCCGATGTGTTAAGCGCTGAAGATATCCAGGCGCTCATAGATGCCATTGACCTCAGCAAGCCGGAAGGCACCCGCAACAAAGCGATGCTGGAAACCCTCTACAGTTGCGGCTTACGCGTATCTGAACTGGTGAACCTGAAATTATCCTGCATTTTCCCGGACCTTGAATTCATCCGTGTAACGGGCAAAGGCGATAAAGAAAGGCTCGTGCCGATTGGCCCGGAAGCGTTGAAATACATCGCCATTTACATGGATACGGTCAGAAGGTTACAACCTATTCAACCCGGCGAGGAGGATATACTTTTCCTGAACCGAAGGGGGAAACGCCTTACGAGAGTAATGATCTTCCTTATTCTGAAGGACCTGGCCCGGGCCGCAGGCATGGAGAAAAGCATTTCCCCCCACACCTTCCGCCATTCCTTCGCCACACACCTTGTGGAAGGCGGGGCCGATCTGCGTGCCGTACAGGAAATGCTGGGACACGAAAGCATTACCACCACTGAAATATACACCCACCTCAACCGGGAATACCTGCGCGAAACCCTGCAACGGTTTCACCCGGCCTACCACAAATAATCACACGTTGCCATTCAATGGCAGACTCACAGATACCACCGTGCCTTTCCCCGGTGCCGAGTCAAATTCAATATGCCCTTTCAGTACAGCAATGCGGTTCATCATATTCTTTAACCCGATTCCCGCAAACTGCTCGATATCCTTCACCTCGAAGCCTTTCCCATTGTCTTCAATGGTGATGGTTATTTCGGTTTCCTCTTTGTGCATCTGGATATCCAGCGTATCTGCACCCGAATGTTTGATCACGTTGTTCACCGATTCCTGGATCACCCGGTACAGCACGGTTTCAATGTGGGGATCAAGTCTTTCCTGTAAGCCGAAAGTATCCACTCTTATTTTAAGGCGTGAAGACTGTATTTTATCGATAAAATCCCTCACCGCACTCACCAGTCCGGATTTAAGCAAGATATTCGGCATCATCTGGTGGGAGATGGAACGTATTTCCCGACAGCTTTCATCGGTAATGGCGATGGTTTTATCCAGCAGCACCTGATCTTCCGGCCTGCTATCCGGGGTGATGCGGTGCGACAATTCCGAGAGATTCATTTTCACAGCGGAAAAGAGTTGTCCCAACCCATCGTGCAGGTCTCCGGCGATGCGGCGTCGCTCCTGTTCTTCCGCTTCAATCACGGCTTTGGCGGCAATATCCTGCTGTTCCATAACGGCAGCCTGTAAGCGCGTTTCCTGCTTTAGTTTATAACGGTTATAAAAGAGTAATCCCAGTGCTATCGCGGCCAGAAACGCAATAGCGATAATCCCGATGGTGGTATTTCTTTTCCCGATAGTGAGTTGCTGGATGGTATTCTGCTTGTTCAGCAGGGATATCTGTTGCTCTTTCTTTTCCGTTTCAAACCTGGTTTGCATTTCCGCGAGCTGGCGGGATCTTTCCACGTTCAGAAAACTATCCTGTACGGCTTTGTACCGTTTATGCAAATTGTATGCTTTGGCGAAATCACCCGCGGTGGCATAATCCTCCGACAGGTTAGCGTAGGCTTCGGTGATGATGGTGGCCATGCTGTTTTTTTCACCTACGGCCAGCGATTGCTCATGAAGTGCAACGGCTTGTTTGTGCTGTTTCAGCAACCGGTGCACGTTCCCCATATTAATATAGTTCGCGGCTACAAAAAACTGGTCGCCTATCTTTTCTGAAAGTTGTGCTGAACGGCCATAGTATTCCAGGGCTTTTGCATAATCGCCCTGCGTTTTATACAGGACGCCCATATTGTTCAGCGTCAGCGCCACGCGGTCGTCAAGGTTTTTGCGCTCGTAAATATCCAGGGCCTGATGGTATGCTTTCAATGCGGTGTCATACCGTTGTTGTTGCTCCAGTATCATGGCCCGGTTGTTGGCGCAATCAGCCAGGATAATGGAATCTTTGATTTTTCCGGCCAGTACTTCGGCTTCCTGGTAATGGCGGAGCGCGGCGTCGAAATCCTTTTGGGATTCATACAGGGTGCCGATATTTTTGATGGCTTTCGCCCTGGCGGTATCGTTACCCAGCGTTTCCGCCAGTTTCACGGACCGCTGGTAATACCCAAGCGCCTTCACCGCTTCACCCGTTTGGGAGCAGGCGTTGCCCAGGTTGTTGCAAAGAATGGTTTGGGTGTGCAGGTCCTTGGCTTTCTCGGCAGTTTTCAAACGCCCCTCAAATACAGTTACCGCTTCCGCATAATTCCCTGCATTGTACAGGTTAATGCCGTGCTGCAACACGCTATCCTTCTGCTGGGCAGGCACCATACCGGGCGCAAGCAAACTAATCAGGAGCAAGAAAAAACATATCCTCATCCGCAATGGTTTATGGTGGGCCAGGAATAAAAACTTGCCCGTTTGTAAATATAGCGCATGCATTCAGCATATCTATAACACCTATCTTTGAAAATTATTTCAAATTTGCAATCCAATCAATAAAACTCTACATGATGAAAAAGATCATTTCTACGTTTGTTGCAGCGTGCATGGCTTACGGCGCTTTCGCCCAGGTAAACATGCCACAGCCCAGTACCACCCAAAACATTAAGCAGGCATTTGGCATGGGCAGCATCGAACTGACTTATTCCCGTCCGAACGCAAAAGGAAGAACTGTATTCGGCAACCTGGTACCCTGGGGCAAATTGTGGCGCACCGGTGCGAACAACGCCACCCGCGTGAAATTCACCGATGTTGTGGAAATTGGCGGTAAAAAAATTGATACCGGCAGCTACGCCATCTACACCATCCCCCAAAAGAACGAATGGGAAATCGTACTCAACAAAGGCATCGGCAACTGGGGCGTTGATGGTTACAAAGAAGCCGAAGATGTGGTTCGCGTGAAAGTGCCAGCCATGAAAACGGCCATCAAAAACGAAACCTTCACCATGCAGATCGCCAACGTGCAGAACGAAAGCTGCGAGATCCATATCATGTGGGAGAACACCGCTGTGGCCATTCCCGTGAAAACAAAAGTGAAGGACCGCCTGAAAGCACAACTCGACAAAGCCATGGAAGGCGACCGCAAGCCTTACTTCCAGGCCGCCAATTTCTACTACGAGTGGGAAAAAGACCTTACCAAAGCGCTCAGCTACGCGAACGGCGCCATTGAATCAGCGGAAAAAGCCGGTCAGAAGCCTTTCTGGATGTACCTGCTGAAAGCGAAAATCCAAAAAGATGCTGGTGATAAGGCAGGTGCTAAAGCAAGTGCCAAAACCTGTGTAGAGCTCGCAAAAGCAGCAAATAATGCAGATTATGTGAAGATGGGTACTGAGCTCGCGGCGAGTTTGTAAGTTTTCTGGTAATGATTTTTGAAAGCGGTCTTCCGGGAGGAGGGCCGTTTTTGATTGAGGGAAGTTCCACGCAATTGCTTCGTTCCCCGGGGCTCGAAGCGTTGTTTGTGATTTAGCAGTTTCTGTTGGGGAAATTTTTTTATTTCTCGCAAAGGCGCGGAGGCGCAGAGGGTGCCCGCTTTTCTAAAACACGAACTTCCGTAAATTATATTTTATAATGATGGATTAATGCAAGGCACCCTTTTACCATTTATACATTAAATAAAAAGAACAATATTATAAAAAACCGCAAAAACACAAAACGCCATGCCTTTTACAGCTAAACAAGGCTTTGCGCCTCCGCGCCTTTGCGAGACATATTTATTCCACGGAAATCCGCAAAACCCGCTCTACGCCAGCTTACTATTCTTCCGCCCATACAGAAAATAAATCGCCAGCCCCAGCCCCATCCATACAAAGAACCACTTCCAGCTCACCGCGGGAATCTCTATCATCAGGTACAAACAGGATAGCACGCCCATAATCGGGATAAGCGAATATTTCCGGATGAAAGTAAGTACCGTAAGCAGCAGCGCCACAGCAAGGAACAGCAGGAACAGGATTTCCTGGTAACCTTCGTTGCCGATATTGGTGAAGGCATCGCTTATACGTGTACGGAAGAGCCAGATGAAGATGACCAGCAGGGCGGGCACAATAAACTGCCCGTTCACATAAGGTAGCTTGAACTTGCCCGGTTCTTTGGGTGCAGGTGGCAGCAGCAATACGCCACCAGACACCAATACGAAGGCGAAGAAAGTACCAATACTGGTGAGGTCGGTTACCAGCCCGCCTTCCAGGAACAACGCGCCCGCGCCTACAATAATACCGGTGATGATGGTAGCAAAAGACGGGGTCTGGTATTTGGGATGAATCTGCTGGAATTTTTTAGGGAGCAACCCGTCGCGACTCATACTCATCCAGATCCTGGGCTGACCGAGTTGAAACACGAGCAATACGGAAGTCGTGGCCACCACGGCGCTGATGGAGATGATCTTCTCGATCCAGGGCGCACGTTTTTCGAAGACGAAAGCAAGCGGATCGTTTACATCTTTGAAAGCGGCGTAGTTTTCAATGCCGGTTAACACGAGGGCGATGAGTATGTACAATACCGTACAAATCAGGAGGGAATAGATCATGCCGCGGGGCATATCGCGTTGCGGATTCTTACATTCTTCAGCAGTGGTGGAAATAGCATCGAAGCCGATATACGCGTAGAATACCGCGGAAACACCTTTCAGCACGCCTTCAAACCCGTTCGGCATGAACGGTACCCAGTTGTTGGTGTCCACAAAAAAGGCACCGGCGATGATCACGAAAATGATCACGGCCACTTTGAAGATCACCATAAAATTGGAAGCCTGCTTACTCTCTTTGATCCCGATGTAGGCAATCCAGGTGATGAGCGCCACCACAACAAAGGCGGGGAGATTGAAGAATATTTTTGTGCCGCCGATCTGCGGCGCGTTATTGTAAGCTTCTACTACGAAGGCATAGCTTTTCAGTTGCTCCGGATCGGTTACTGTACCCGATGCCAGGGCGGTTGTGGCAGTTTTAAAAGCTGATGCCGCCGATTGAGGGTCCACCAGCATCCAGTCGGGAAGATGAATATTGAAGATATGAACGAGCAGGTTGTTGAAATACCCGCTCCAGGAAATGGCTACAACAATATTACCAATGGCGTATTCCAGGATCAGCGCCCAGCCGATCACCCAGGCGATCAGTTCCCCGAAAGCAACATACGAGTAAGTATATGCGCTTCCGGCTACCGGCACCCGGCTCGCGAATTCCGCATAACACAATGCAGAGAATCCGCAGGTGATGGCTGTAATGATGAAAAGCAATGAGATACCAGGTCCGCCGTTGTAAGCGGCGCCACCAATGGTAGAGAAGATACCGGCGCCCACCACCGCGGCAATACCCAGAAAAGTAAGGTCGCGAACATTGAGCACCTTGTTCATTTTGCCATGCTCCGTTTGTCCGGCTTCGTATTCACGTTTGATGGATTCAATGGATTTCTTCCTGAAAAGTTTACTGGCCATTGGTGTCGGTTAGTTTAGGTAGCAGTTTTTAGTGTTCCCGTTGGATCAGGAAGGAGGCCAGTTTTTTTAATGGCTCTTTCCGTGCCGAAAGTACGGCAATATCTTCAAGGTGTTGTATGGCGGTGTCCAGGTATTGTTGTTTCAGGCGAAGCGCCCATTCATCCACGCCGCAATCGCGGAATACGTTCAGGACCTTTTCCACTTTATCGGCGGGATTTTCTTCCATCAACCGCACCAGTTCCTGTTTCTGCGAGGCCGTGGCCGTTTCCAGCGCGTGGATCATGAGGAAGGTCTTTTTATTGGAGAGGATGTCCCCTCCTACCTGCTTTCCGAATTTTTTGGGATCACCGAAGGCATCCAGGTAATCGTCCTGCACCTGGAAAGCGATGCCAAGGTTCCTGCCGAACTCATACAGATGATGTTGGTTGGCATCTCCCGCGCCGCCCAATACCGCTCCCATTTGCAGACTGGCGGCCAGCAGTACGGAGGTCTTCAGTTCTATCATGCGGATGTATTCGTTCAGGCTCACATAGGCTCTTTTTTCAAAATCCATATCCAGTTGCTGTCCCTCACATACTTCACGTGCCGTTTTGTTGAACAGGTACATGATTTTATGGATGTAGCCAGACTGTACTTTATTGATATGATCGTAAGCCACAACCAGCATCACATCGCCGGCAAGCAGCGCGGTGCTGTCGCCGTATTTTGTGTGCACGGTTTCCATGCCGCGGCGTAACGGCGCCTTGTCCATGATGTCATCGTGGATGAGGGTGAAATTGTGGAACAATTCTATTGCTGTAGCCACGTGCCAGGAATCGGCGATGATGTCATCGAACAGTTCGTTGCCCATCAGGCAGGTTACGGGACGGATGCGTTTGCCGCCCAGGCCAAGAAAGTAATGGGCTGGATCATATAAGCTGGCCGGCGTTTCCGGGAAATGCCGGTGCTCAAATCTTTCCAGGAATAAACGGGTAAGTTCTTCAAACGAGTGCATGTACGCCTATTGTTTTTTTGCTGATTTCTTTTTGCCGGGCTTTTGCTTCTGGCCGGAGGCAGGTTTCTTTTGCTGGTCTTTTTTCCTGGGGGGACGTTGTTCTTCGTTTTCATCTTTGATGGCCGAAGCGATCACCCATTCATAATCCAGTTGCCGTTTGGTGAGGTTGGCGGCCACTACTTTGATCGTTACCTTATCGCCCATCCTGAATTTCCGGCCACTCCTTCTGCCCACCAGGGCGTAATCCGATTCCAGATGCCGGAACTCATCGTAGTCACTCAAACTGGCGATGCTCACCAGGCCTTCGCATTTGTGTTCTACAGTTTCCACCCAGAAACCGAAGGAAGAAACGCCGGAAATAACGCCCTCAAACTCATCGCCAAGGTAATTGTGCATGTATTCTACCTGCTTGTATTTGTTGGACGCGCGTTCAGAATCCATCGCTGCACGTTCCCGTTCACTGGAGTGTTTGCATTTCTCTTCCAGGCGTTTATCGGGATGAATATTGTTGTCCAGGCATTCCTGCACAATACGGTGTACCATCACATCAGGATACCTGCGGATGGGAGAAGTGAAGTGTGCGTAATGGGAGAATCCCAGCCCATAGTGACCGATATTTCCGGTGGTATAAATCGCTTTGGCCATGGTACGGATACCAAGTTGTTCGAGCACATGCTGTTCGGGCTTCCCGTGCACAGCGGCGAGCATTCCATTGAATGAGGACGCAATTTTTTCGGGAGAAGTAAGGTCGAACCGGTGCCCGTATTTGAGCGCGAACTCCACGAATGGTTTCAGCTTCTCTTCATCGGGCTGATCGTGCACACGGTATGGGAACGGCACTTCTTTATCCTTGTGTTTGATCTCGGAAACATGCGTGGCAACCGTACGGTTCGCCAGCAACATAAACTCTTCGATCAACTGGTGCGATTCCTTACTTTCTTTCACCACAATACCAACGGGTTTACCTTTCTCATCCAGTTTAAAACGCACTTCTGTAGAAGAGAAATTGATGGCACCTTTATTGAACCTTTCTTTCCTGAATTGCTGTGCAAGCTGGTTGAGGTGCAGGATTTCCTCCGCGTATAGGCCTTCTTTTTTTTCAATAATTTCCTGCACTTCTTCGTAGGTAAACCGGTGGTCGGAATAGATCACCGTCCTGCCGATCCAGTATTTTTTCACCGTTCCCTTTTTATCCATTTCGAACACGGCGGAGAACGCGAGCTTCTCTTCTTTTGGCCGGAGGGAACACAACACATTCGATATCTGTTCCGGTAACATGGGGTTCACCCTGTCCGGCAGGTAAACAGAAGTCGCTCTTTTATAGGCTTCTTTATCGAGTTCGGTACCGGGTTCCACATAATGACTCACATCGGCGATGTGCACCCCGATCTCATATCCAGATTTTGTTTTGCGGTAAGAGATGGCATCGTCAAAATCTTTGGCATCCACCGGATCAATAGTGAAAGTGAGTATCTTCCTGAAGTCCTTTCTTTTTTTAATCTCGGCTTTGGAAATCACATCAGGAAGACGTGCCGCTTCCTCCATTACTTCATCCGGAAAATCGAGCGGGAACCCGTTCTCCAGCAGTATTTCTTTCATGGCCGCGTCGTTGGCGTCTTCACTGCTCAGCAAACTAACCACCACGCCTTCCGGCTTTTTATTTTTTTCCCATCTGGTGATGCGTGCCACTACCCTTTGCCCGTTCTCCGCACCATTCAACTCGGTGAGCGGAATGTAGATATCAGGCATGGGTTTATCGTTATCGGCGGTGAAGAACGCGAAGTTCCTGCTCACCTGTATGGTTCCGGTAAAGTCCGTCTGTTTCCGGCTGATCACTTCGGTAATCACGCCCTGCATCCTGCCGCTCACGGGATTGTCTTTCGTTACGTCCACTTTTACGGTATCCCCGTTTAAAGCGGTGAGCATATCGGAAGGACGGATCATGATATCCCTTTCGAGGCCATCCACGATCACGAAGCCCATTCCGGAGCGCGACACTTCCAGTTTACCCCTGAAACTCAGTTCCGGAGCCGATCTTTTCTTGCCTGGTTTGCCTTGTTTTTTTTTCTTCATGAAGGTGTATTGTGGTTCATAGGGAATTTCTCTATGAATGTAAGGATTCTGCTATTAAATTGTTCGGCTTCCCCGAATAAAATGCGGTGCTCCACAGGCAGCACGAATATGGGGAGTTCCGAAAGTTCCCTGCTGAATTTCAATAACCGTACCGCATCCTTTTCCGTGGTAAGAATAAGTTTATCGGGATTGGTGAGCGACTGGAATTTCTTTATGATTTCCTTCAAATCATCAATAGAGAAAATATGGTGATCACCATAGGCCATCATCCAGTAAGTTTTGGTATGCTCCTGGAGGTATTGTTTCAACGGGCGTGGATTGGCGATACCGGACACCAGCAACACTTCCGTTTCTTCTGCCAGCGGAGCGGTATTGCCTTTGATGATATGATAGGGTTCACCGTAATGGATAGCCGAAAAATAAACTTCCTGCCCTGTTGCCGGGTTTATTTCAGCCAATATTTCTTTTTTCTTTTCTGCCGAAAGATCATCGGGACATTTGGTGACCACGATGATATCTGCCCTTCGGGCGGAACGGCGCTCATCCCGCAGATCGCCGGTAGGCATGAACCAGTCCCGTGTATACAGATTGCTGTAATCCGTGAGCAGGATGTTTAACCCGGCTTGAACGGGACGGTGCTGGAACACATCATCGAGAATGATTGCCTGCGTATCCGGCCTGTCGTGCAACAACTGGGGAATGGCAACAATGCGTTCTTCTCCCACCGCTACAGAAATGCCGGGGAATTTACGGTGGAACTGCATGGGTTCATCTCCAATCTCCAATGCGGTGGTATCAACGCCGGCCAGCGCGTAACCCTTTGTTTTTCTTTTGTAACCACGGCTCAGCGTGGCCACCTTGTATTCGTCTTTCAGCAAACGCACGATGTACTCCACCATAGGCGATTTACCCGTTCCTCCCAAGGCAAGATTGCCTACGCCGATCAGCGGCAGACTGAACCTTGCGGAACGTAAAATGCCCTTATCGTAGAGTTTGTTCCTGATAAAAATATAAATACCGGCCAGCAGGGAGATTGGCAGCAACAACATGCGGACCGGCTTCAGCAGCGGGAAATTAAAATTCATAGATGTTTTCCGGTGTGATACAGTAATTTAAAGGTACGTCAAAATCAGCGGCATCCGTGATAACGGGAACAGGTTCGAAATAAGATAATCCCAGCTTAACCACATCGGGGCGGCATTGCGCCAGGAAGCGGTCGTAATAACCTTTTCCATAACCTACCCTGTAGCCGCGTTCATCAAAACAGAGCAGTGGCACCAATACCAGGTCGATGGCTGAAGGCTCAATAACCGTCCCTTCCACCGGTTCAGGGATACCCCAGGTATTGGGTTGGTAAACGGTGTCATCGTCCACAACAATGTGTTCCATGTCATAAGAACCGGGATAAATTCGGGGAACGGACACGACCAATTCGGGGTATTGAAACCGGAGGTAATCGAGGATATGCGTGGTATCAAATTCTTTCTTTCCCGGACCGGCCATATAGCTGTGCGCCACATTCAGTTCTTCGAAATACAATTGCTGGAAACGGATCAGCAGCAGGTCATCGGAACGGAGTACTTCCCTTTCTGATAAAGCGTTCCTTTTTTCAATGTATATTTTCCGGAGTTCTTTCTTCGTCATAATATCCTTTTTAAAGTATCTCTGCAACGCATAGCTTCCGTGGCAATCACTTCCGGTGTGATGGCTGGCAGTTCAGGGAACGCAACCAGTTCGGGTAAACCGGTCCAGTTGCAGATTTCTTCCGCATAGTGGCCATAGCTTCCATTGAAAATCCAACCTTTCACTTCAATATTTTTCATCCTGCAATATTCCGCAGAAAGCATGGAGTGGTTGATGCTGCCCAGGTAATGCCTGCTCACCAGTATAGCTGGAATATTCAATTGCCTGATCATGTCCGCGACGAATTGTGTTTCGTTGAGCGGCACCATAATACCGCCTGCACCTTCAATCAACAGGTATTGTTTTCCGGAGGAATTTTTTCTGATGTGATCAAGTATGTTCCTGAAATCCTGTTCAATCTTTTTAAGATCGATCTGAATCTTTTCTTCCCTGGCAGCCCAGTGTGGGGAAGCGGGTTTCAACAAACGATAACTTTCGGGCAATATTTGTTCGGCGGGAATATCCGCTAACGCAGCCACTGTTTGCTGATCGGTACCGGGTTCCAGTCCGGCCTGAACAGGCTTCCAGTACCATGCGTTCAATGCGCGTGCTACAATCGCGGACGATACAGTTTTGCCCACATCGGTACCAATGCCCGTAATAAAGTAAGGCACAACGGTTGTTTCCTGCATATTACCGGTTGATGAAGAATGAGAATACGGTGGTGCCATAGTTCCGTTCCTGCACGAACAGCGGATAGCCCTCATAGTTGTTCCGCGGCGTATGTTCCAGGATGAACCAGCCGTTGGGCTTCAGGAGTTTTTTCTCCACCACTTTCACCGGCAGCAGGTCGATCGTTTCCAGCGCATACGGTGGGCCCGCGAAGATGAGATCGTATTGCTCCTGGCACAGGTCCATGAATTTGAACACTTCACTTTTCACCACATCAAGGTGCTTCAGCCCAAGTTCAGCCGCTGTTTTTTTGATAAAAGCGTGCATGGTGGGGTCTTTCTCCACAATGGTCTGGTCAACTGCGCCACGGGAGCCCAGTTCGTAACTGATGCTACCAGTGCCCCCGAAAAGATCCAGCGTTTTGATGCCTTCTATTTCAATGTTATTCTGAATGATGTTGAAAAGCCCCTCTTTCGCGATATCGGTGGTGGGACGGGTATAGGGCATTTTAGCGGGAGGACTTACTTTTCTTCCGCCTAAGCTACCGCTGATGATACGCATAATGCCAGTTTAGATATGGTATGAAAATAATGTGCGGGGTATTGGCTGAATTCTTCTGTATGCTCTACCCCGGAAGGCTTTTCCGCAAAACGTGTTTCCCGGAAATACTTGCTGATCTCCTGTTCCAGCGCGGAGTCCATTTCCACCATACCGCTCAATACGACCGGAATGGTTTCCGCATCCAGCCCGAACTGCTGGCGGATATTGAGCAGGAAGTAAGCCGCTTCTACGCCATTGCCGCAAGGGTATGACTGCATGAGTTGAAGTTTTCCACACAGTGTAAGCTGAACCGTCATTCTGCCAGCGCCAATCACGACTTCCATTTCATCCTGAACGGGATTGACAGCATTGAACCGGGCCATTACGGAATAAATATGTGTGGCGGATTCTTCTCCGAAACGGGAACCGATGAGGTCGTACAAAGAAGAAGGTACCCGGTACACACAATAGAAGCCACATTTTTCTACCAGTTCATTGATCACGTCTCCATCGGGAAGATCGCCTGAAACCGTGTTCAGTACCAATTCCTGGATGGAAGGATCGTGTAATTCCTCGGGAAAAAGCATGGCATCACTGGTATTAAAACAAATCCATACCGCACGGTATTGTTTCCTGATCCATTCGTGGGTGAGCAGGAAATCTTCCAACTGGCGGTAAATCTCTTCGAACGATTCAGGCAACTGGTAATGTTCCAGCCCGGTGAGCAGTTGTTTTTCACCATTGTACACGGCGAGTGTAACCGATCTGCCCCCGATCTCGAGGAGGAGGTGGCGGTCGTGTTCCTGGCCACCTTCCCTGAACGGGTTGCCTATTTTGAAAGAAGGGATCAATTCAATACTGCTGGTCATGCTGCAATATTACGAATTTAGGGCTACTCCCACTTGAACAACTTCACGGCAGCGGCATACACCAAAACGATCCAGATGCCCAGCGCACCGAGTTGTTTGCCACAATCCACCAAGTGCATCCCTTCAAATGCGACGTTGCGCATAGCATCGTTGAGGTAGGTCAACGGCAGCACCCTGCAAAACGGCTGCAGCCAGGCGGGGAAAGCGTCGATGGAGAAAAAAGTACCTGCCAGCAGGAACTGTGGCATAGTTACAATATTGGCGATGGGCGGCACGGCCGATTCGTTCTTTGCGATGCCGCTCACTACAAAGCCGAAGCCCATAAAAACGAACAGTCCGATCAGGCTCAGTACCAGCAATTCAACAAAAGTAACCCATCCATGCACCAGCGTGAACTGGAAGAAAAAATGTCCCACCAGCAAAATCACTACAGCCGTTGAAAGCTGGAAGATCACCCGGCTGATGCCCTCTCCCACCAGGATGGAAGTGCGGGTAACCGGTGTGGCGAAAAACCTTTTGAGCACAAGCGTTTGCCGCAGCCCAATAAAGAGGAACGCCACCCCAAAAACACCTGCACTCAGTAAGGAGAAGCCTAGTTGGCCCGGAAGAATAAAGTCAATGGTACGGTACACCCGTCCTTTAATCGCCTGAGATGCCACTTCCACCTGGGCGATGGTGGGGCGGTTCGGGAACAGCGCCGCGTTCAGTCCGCTGATCTTTCCCTCCAGCAAAGAACGCAATACCTGCACCTGTTGCGGGTTCACCGCATCGGAAGTGAGGATACTTATTTTATAAGATGAATCGCCCGCCTTCGGCGGAATGATGTTCAGCAACGCAGTCATTCGTCCTTTCTGCAATTCTTCCATCATCGAAGCGTAGGTGCCGGATTGTATATTGAGCCCTTTCAAATCCTTCAACGACTGAAACACAATATTACTGGTATCTGAGGCAGGATCGAAGCCTACTTTCAACGACACTTTGCCACCGCTTCCGAGGAAGCCAAACACCAATATAAAGATCAAGGGAAAACCGAGGCTGAACACGACGGTGGAAGGACTTCTGAAAATAGCGCGCAGACTCGCTTTCGCGACGGCCATCGTGGCCCTTACCTGGCTGTATTGTTTACTCATGTATTATTGTTCTACGGAAAACCTGCCTGGGTGTACCAGGATATCGAATGGCATACGGGTTTGCGCCTGGTTCAGGTGCTGACGGATGAACCTCGCGCGTTGGTACAGGGCATATCCTTCGGCGCCGAGTTCTTCTTTCAGGGCATTTGCCCTGACGGCTTCTTTACCTGTGTTGAAAATTTTATCGAGGAAGGATTGTGGCTCCGGGAATTCACGCACCCTGTAGTCGGTCACTTTGGCCATGCGCGCAGCGCATGTGATGGCATCTTCCAGCCCACCGAGTTTGTCTACCAGACCAAGTTTCAGCGCACGTTCGCCTGTCCATACACGACCCTGCGCAATGCTGTCCACATACTCCAATGAAAGTTTACGGGCATCTGCAACACGGGTTTTGAAATCAAGGTAGATGTTGTCGATCTCCTGTTGTATCCAGGCTTTCTCCGTTTCATTCAATGGCCGGAAGGCATTGCCCATATCCGCCAGCGGCGCGGTTTTCACACGATCGAAAGTAACACCCAGTTTCTGATCCATGAATTTTTGCAGATTGAAGATCATCCCGAATACGCCAATTGAACCCGTTATTGTATTGGGTTGCGCGAAAATACTATCTCCGGCGCAAGCCATATAATATCCGCCGGAAGCGGCCACGTCGCCGAAACTCACCACAACGGGCTTGTCTTTCCGGGCCAGTGACAATTCGCGCCAGATGGTTTCACTCGCGATAGACGATCCGCCACCTGAATTGATCCGAAGCACAATGGCTTTTACGGCTTTATCGGTACGGGCCTTATGAATAAGATTACGGTAAGTATCGGAACCAATCTGCCCCTCTGCGCCTTTCCCCGAAACGATATCACCTTCAGCATAAATCACAGCGATCCTGTTGGACATGGAGCCGGTGCGTTTGTAATTTACGGCCTTGGAATAGCTGCCCATGCTTACAAAAGAAATAGCAGCATCTTTTGCGAGTTTCAGGTTTGTACGCAATTCAGCTTTCACTTCATCATCATATTTCAGGCCGTCGATCAGTTTTTGCGCAACGGCATCCTGTGCGGTTTTGATGGTAGCATTCATGGTAAGTGCGCGCAGTGTGGCCGTATCTACCTGACGCGCCTCCGCTGTAGTGACCAGCATACGACGATACATATCTTCCAGCATTTCCAGGGTCTGGAGTTTGTTGGCATCGGTCATTTTATATTCACGGAGCGGCTCTGTAGCGCTTTTGAACTTGCCCGCATAAAATATCTGCGGTTCTATCTCCAGTTTTTCAAGCGTGCCTTTGATGAAAGGTATCTGTGCCGAAAGTCCCATCCATTCCAAAGTCCCCTTCGGATGCACGTACACCTTGTTGGCTGCGTTCGCCACGAAATATGCTTTCTGAGCAATGAATTCAGCATAGGCAATCACTGGTTTTCTTCTGGAACGAAAGCGGATCACGGCGTTCCGGAGTTCTTCAGAAGCGGCAAAACCATTGGGATTGTTTCCGGCCTTAATATAGAGTGCTTTAATGGAAGAGTCTTTGGCAGCCTTATCAATCAATCGCACCACATCGTATAAACCAGGTATCAACCGGTCTGATTCACCAGAGATTTCAGCGATAGGGTCCTGCAGTTCCTGTTCCAGATACGGCATACCGAGGTCGAGCACAAGTACCGATTTCGCAGCCACGGCTTCCGGCTCTTTTGAGGTAAGACCAGCCACCACCATCATCATGATAAAAAAGCCTATCAGCGAGAAAACGACGAGCGCCAGCAGGGAGGCGAAAAAAAATTTGAAGAAACTTCTCATTGTGCTACCGGTTCTTTGAAAATAAATTTAAAGATATTTGCAGCCTTCAACCTGGCGGATATATGAATCAGGCTTATTTACTGATAGGCGGCAATTTAGGTGAAAAAAGGAGAAATCTTGAGCGGGCGGCCATTTTGATCGGGAAAAAGGCTGGTTCCATTCAACAAATTTCCCCATTTTATGCAACGGAAGCCTGGGGCAAAACCGATCAGCCCGCGTTTCTCAACCAGGCTTTGCTGGTGGAGACGTTGCTCGGGCCAAAGGAGTTGCTGCAAGTATTGCTTGCTATTGAAGCTGAATGCGGCCGGGTAAGGGAGGAGAAATACGGACCCCGCCTCATCGATATTGATATTATTTTTTTCAACGACCTGGTACTTTCATCACCTGAACTGACCATACCGCATCCTCAAATGGCTTTCCGCAGGTTCGTGCTTACGCCGCTGAATGCAATTGCCAACAAATTTGTACACCCGGTCCTGCATAAAACAGTTGCGGAATTGTTGAACGAATGCACTGATACACTTGAAGCTACAGAGGTCTGAGTTGTTCGCTCAGAAACTCAGGCATTCTTTCAATTCTTTCTCTGAATAAGCCATGTTGTATTGCGCCAGCACTTCTGCCGGTACACCGTTCCACTGGTTAGGTTTATTGCCCGCGTAACCAATATCCTTCACCCCCATTTCGGAGGTATAGAAGCCGGTGGCGGTGAGGTTGCGCATCAGTGAAAAGAAGGCCACGCCCTGGCCCATTTCTTTTTTGGCTTTGTTGGGGTAAGCGATCAGGTCCACCATCTCTATTCTTTGTTCCGGCGAACAGGCCACGAACGGTTTTTCGTACCGTTTAAGGCATTGCAAATTGAGCCAGCGCAGTCCGCCGCGCATGGGTACCTGGTGCCTGGGCATGTCTTTCACGATGAACTCAATAAATGCTGGTACACCAGCCTGCGAAGCGCTGCCGCTTACTTCATCTGCCGGGATGATGATATCGGACAGCACGGTGATGGTTTCCATTTCTTCTTTGGTAAAGAAGGTTTGTGCCATCAACGCCGTGTCTCTTTCCAGTTCCGGTGCGGCCCTGTCGAAGTTGAAAGCAGGTTCTTCTTTCTTTACGTCCTTTTCATCGGATGTAGTACAGCCAGCAGCAACCGCACCTGAAGCGATAGCGCCGGTAGCAATCAGTTTGAGTGATTTCCTTCTATCCATAACCAGATCAGAGGTTTTGTTTTTTCATTTCGTCCAT
>CAMLPA010000017.1 GCA_946481605.1 uncultured Flavihumibacter sp.
CACCACTGGTATGTGGCCTGCGATGATACGATAGATGCCGACCAGCTCCGGAAGGCCATCGACGAACAACTGAACCTCCTGAACGACGATTACGCCGTGGAAAGAAAAAGCGCCCTGAAAGAAGTTTTCCTGGACGTTTTGCCGGAAGAACGTTTTATGGAATTCATGCGACTGAAAGGAAAAATGGGCGGTCAGCACAAGTTCCCGCGGGTATTGCGTGGAAAAATGTATGAAGACTGGAAGAACTTTGTGGCGCCCGCAAAAACTACGACCTCATGAACATCAGGGAGACCGCCCTCAATACAATAGACCTGGAAGCCACTTCCGTGGCCGGTTTGAAAGCATTCATCAACGAAGATTTTGAACGGACCGTGGAACTTATTCACACGCACAACGGGCGCGTGGTGGTTACAGGTATCGGCAAAAGCGCCATCATAGGCCAGAAGATCGTGGCCACACTGAATTCCACGGGAACGCCCGCCTTGTTCATGCACGCCGCAGATGCCATTCACGGCGACCTGGGCATGATTCAGGTGAACGATGCCGTTATGGTACTCAGCAAAAGCGGCGAAAGCCCTGAAATAAAGGTGCTGCTCCCTCTGATAAGGAATTTCGGCAATAAGATCATTGCCATGGTGGGCAATACCGGTTCTTTCCTCGCCCGCAATGCAGACCTCGTATTGAATACCACCGTGAGCCAGGAGGCCTGTCCCAACAACCTGGCACCCACCAGCAGTACCACCGCCCAACTCGTGATGGGCGACGCGCTCGCCGTTTGTCTGATGAAACTGAAAGGCTTTACAGGAGCGGATTTCGCTAAATACCATCCCGGAGGAATGCTCGGAAAACAACTCTACCTGCGCGTGGGCGACCTCTCCGTACACAACGAAAAACCCGTTGTGGAAACCACCGCCACGCTGAAAGAAGTAATCGTGGAGATTTCCAGGAAAAGACTCGGCGCCACCGCCGTTACGGAAAAAAACGGTAATCTGGTGGGTGTAATCACCGATGGAGACGTGAGAAGAATGCTGGAAAACACCACAGATTTAAACGGAATTAAAGCGATCGATATAGCGGGGAAAAATCCCAAAACAATCGGAGAAGAAGCGCTGGCCGTTGATGCGCTTGCACTGATGCGCGCCCACAACATCAACCAACTGCTGGTGACCAGCAACGGAAACTACGCCGGTATATTGCACATCCATGATCTTATCCGGGAAGGCTTGATATAATGGATAAAACTTGCGTACTTTGAGCCACTTAAAATTAAAATCAATTATCCTGGTATGAACAAGCATCAGTATGTGGCGATAATGGCAGGCGGTATCGGCAGCAGATTCTGGCCCATGAGCAGAACGAATTTCCCCAAGCAATTTCTTGACATCCTTAATACCGGCCGCACGCTGATCCAGGCTACATACGACCGCTTCGCGCACTTCATACCCGCCGAAAATATTTTCGTGGTAACAGCGGAAGAATATGTTGACATCGTAAAGGAGCAACTTCCTGAACTGAAACACGACAACATTCTCGCGGAACCTTACCGTAAGAACACCGCCCCCTGCGTGGCTTATATCTCTTACAAATTACTTGCACTCGACCCGGAGGCCACACTCATCTGCGCCCCGGCCGATCACCTCATTCTCGATAACATCGGGTTCAACAAAGTGTGCATCGAAGCCCAGGGCTTCGTAAAGGAACACAATGCCCTCGTTACACTCGGCATTAAACCCACCCACCCCAATACCGGATACGGGTATATCCAGTATGAAATGCAGGCGGTTTCGCACAACGTGTACAAGGTAAAGACCTTCACCGAAAAACCGAACCTGGAACTGGCCCGGACTTTTCTCCAGAGCGGTGACTTTCTCTGGAACGCGGGCATATTCGTATGGATGGTGAAAAACCTGGTGCAGGCCTTTGAACAACACCTGCCGGAAATGCACGAAATGTTCTTCCTGGAAAAAGAAAACCTCACCGGGAAAGAAGAAAAGAACGCATTAGAAAGAATCTATCCCCAGTGTACCAATATCTCCATCGACTACGGTATCATGGAAAAGGCCTCGAATGTATATGTGATCCCCTCTTCCTTCGGATGGAGCGATCTCGGTACCTGGGCCAGCGCCTACGATAACCTCAAAAAAGACCACCTCGCCAACGCCATCGCCTCCCAACAGGTAATGGTGATCGACTCCGCACGCTGCATGGTACACGCACCGGAAGATAAACTGCTCGTTTTACAGGGCCTCGATGATTTTATTATCGTGGATACGGAAGATGTATTGCTGATCTGTAAAAAAGACAAAGAACAGGAGATCAAAGAATATGTGGCCGAGGTAAAACGCAACAAGGGCGATAAGTTCCTCTAATTAGCCATTCAACATTAACAGAATGCTAACTTAGTTCAGGGCTAAATTTGAAGGAGTGGACCGCCCCATTCCATACTTTTCCAGCATCGACGAAGCATTCCGAAAAAATGCCAGCATCCATGCCATAAAGCCCCATTTTGAGCTTTATGAACTGGAACAATATCCCGTGCAGGATGTGCCCGAAATAAAACCGTTCCGGCTCAACGCCTATGTGATTGGTTTTATCACCAGCGGTACTGCAAGGCTTACCATCAATTCAAATGAATACGAGATCAAAAGGGGAAGTCTGTATTTCTCTTCGCCCTGGGATATCCGTGCCTACAATACAATGAACGATTGGAAAGGCTTCCTGCTTTTCTTTACACCGGATTACCTTTCCCAGTTCCAGTTTACCGAGAACAGTTTGCATGAAATGGATTTTTTCCAGCCCGATGCACAGGTGGTGCTGTCGTTGGAGGAAGACAGCACCAGCCAGATCGAAGAATGGTTTCATCGGATTAAAACTGAATTGAACACCGGCCATCCACACAGCATGAAGGTCCTGTTCCATTACATCCATATCCTGCTCTACAAATGCAGGGAGTTGTACGAAGAAATATTGCCATTGAGCGACAAACAGCGGATGCCTGTCCCGGCGCTCTTCCTCGAAAAGCTCAACCGCTATTTCACCGATATGGCTGCGAGCCAAACAGAGGGACAGGTTACCATTCAGCAGATCGCAGACGAAATGCACCTTCATCCGCACTATGTAAGCGACCTCATCAAAAAACAAACGGGAAAAACAGCCACGCAGATCATCCGGGAAAGGTATGTACAGGAAGCGAAAACATTGTTGCGGAATACGAAGATGTCGGTTGCTGAAATTTCTTACCGCCTGCATTTTAAGGATACGTCCAACTTTACGAAATACTTCAAGAACGTTGCCGGCGTTACCCCGAAAGCTTTCAGAGAAAAAGGACCGGGACTCATGCCGTAAATACCTTTCCTTCTGCACCAGTTACCTGCGGAAATATGACGTGGAGGTTAACTTTGGAATACTTCATTGTTAAGTATCGGGCCGATGGCCTTCAGATAGAAGAATTTCTTCATGTTGGTTTTAGGGTGGGTTCACTACTACGCGGCGTCCGGGTTTCCGGGCGCTGCTTTTTTATGCCTGCGATCGGGCGGGAAATCTTTGCTGTAAAAGTGACACCGCCTTTTCAAGCGTTTCTTCTTTTTTCGCGAAGCAGAAGCGCAATACCCGGTCATCAGTGCCATCCAGGTAAAATGCAGACACGGGGATTGCCGCAACACCAGCTTCAACAGTGAGCCGTTTTGCGAAATCGATGGCCGGTTCGTCGCTGATTTTTTCGTAGGAAAAACACTGAAAATAACTGCCGTGACTTGCTAAGGGCGTGAAAGCCGTTGCCCCCATGAGTTGACCGAAATAAACTTTCTTCTGCTCCATAAAAGCAGACAATCCCAAATATGTTGATGCGTCCGCAAGGTAAGTGGTTAGCGCAACCTGCGCCGGACTAAAGCAACTGAAGCAGTTGAACTGGTGCACTTTCCGGAACTCCTTCATCAAATCTGGCGGCGCCACGCAATAACCCAGCTTCCAGCCTGTGCAATGAAAAACCTTGCCGAAAGAAAAACACACGAATGCGCGCGCCAGCAAATCGGGATACCGCAGCATCGAAAGGTGTTGCTTCCCGCTGAAAACAAGGTGTTCGTACACTTCATCTGAAAGCAATAAGATATCGGTTCCCGCCACCAGTTCGCGAAGCGCCGTAATATCTTCTGCTGAAAGCACCGCCCCTGTTGGATTGTGTGGCGAATTCAGCACGATCATTCTCGTGCGGGAACTGATTTTTTCTCTCACCTGCTCCCAGTTGATACGATAGTCCGGAAATTCCAGGTTAACGAAAACAGGCGTGGCACCGTTGAGTTCAATATTGGGAACATAACTATCGTAACAGGGTTGGAACACGATCACTTCATCTCCGGGACGTAATACCGCCGTGAAGGCGGAGTAGATGGCGTAAGTGCCGCCGGGCGTAATGGTGATCATGGTTTCAGGATGCACTTCCGCGTTGTAAAGCGTTTTTATTTTTTCCGACAGTACTTCTCGTAAAGGCGCATATCCATTGGTGTGGGTATATTGGTTCCAGCCGTCCAACATAGCACGGTGCACCAACTCCGGGAGTGCGGGTTCCATAGGAAAATCAGGAAAACCCTGTCCCAGGTTAACAGCCTTGTGTTCTGCGGCCAGTGTGCTCATCACCGTAAATATGGTGGTGCCTACATTCGGGAGTTTGGAGGAGAGCATCATGTTATTTTGTTTGGACCACTTCTTTCAATAATAGTTCCGGTTCATTCGTGGTGATGTACCTGAATTGTTTGCCCAGGAGCCAGCGCATGGTGGCGGTGTCGTTCACGGTCCAGGCGTTCAGCACAATCTTATTGGCGTGGGCGCTTTCGATCCACTCCGGGTGTTTTTGAAAAACGGAATAATGATAATCAGCGCCTGATATACCGTCGGTTTTTAATTGCTCCGGGCTTTTGTCTCCGTTAAGGTATTGGGAGGGAATGCCGGGCTGCAGCCGGTGCAATGTTTTCAGGATATCGTAATCGAAACTGATGTACACGATCCAGGGCTGCGCCTTCAATTCGTCTACCATTTTCGCTACGGCGGCGGCGGTTTTCTGACCGCGTTGTTTGCTGATGGAAGAAGGTTTTATTTCCAGAATTAACCTCGTAGCGCGTTGTTGCATGCCGGTTAGCAGGTATTCCCGAACGGTAGGAATTGGTTCCCCGTTCGGAAGTTTTTTGGAAAGAAGTTCCTTGTAGGTACTTTTTTCAATGTGCATGCCCAAAAAAGTATGATCGTGGTTCACCACCAGCGTATCATCCGAAGTAAGGTGCACATCGAACTCCGATCCTTCGCAACCCAATGCGATGGCCTCATTCAGCGCCGCGATGGAGTTTTCAGGAAGTCCTTTCGCTTTGAACGCGCCGCGATGGGCCACGGTTTTGTTTTCCCTGAAATGAAATGACTTATTCATCTTACTGGTGGTAGAGCATGCTGCTATCAGCAAAATGCCTGCAACAAAGGATCCTGCTTTTTTCATGGTGTATTTTTCCGGCGGTGCCGTTTTCAATCGTTTGTGCCTTGCGGTGTAAAAATAGGGTAGTAGTCTGATTCTTTACTTTAATTATCGGTAAACAGTTTCAGGTGAAATGTTGTAGGTTTGTTTCACTTAAATAACCACGGCAAGCCAGATGAAAAAAGCATTCTTCCCGGTTCTTTCCCTGATCTTTCTGATCGCAGCCTGCGGCACATCGAAGTCGCAGCTCAAATCTCAACCCAAAGTATTGGTCTTCTCAAAAACAGCGGGTTTCCGCCACGAGAGTATTCCTGACGGTATTAAAGCGATCCGTGCATTGGGCGACAGCAACCGCTTTTCGGTGGAAGCTACGGAAGACGCGGCCCTATTCCATCCGGATACCTTAAAACGTTTCGCGGCCATCATTTTTCTTTCTCCTACGGGAGACGTGCTCAACGAAGCGCAGCAGAACGCGTTGCAGCAGTACATCAGGAATGGCGGCGGTTATGCGGGCATCCACGCAGCCACAGATTGTGAATATGAATGGAGCTGGTACGGACAAATGGCAGGCGGGTATTTCAACTCCCATCCCCACCAGCAAAAAGCAAAGATCATTGTTACCGATCACAAACATATTTCTACCGCGCATCTCCCCGAAATATGGGAAAGAAAAGATGAATGGTATGATTATAAAACATTCAATCCATCCGTTAAAATACTGATGAAGCTGGATGAAAGTTCCTACAAAGGCGGTCGTATGGGGAAAGAGCATCCTATTGCCTGGTATCACGAATTTGAAGGTGGAAGAGTTTGGTATACCGGTCTGGGGCACACGAAAGAATCTTATACCGAACCTGCATTTTTAAAGCATATACTCGGGGGCATACAATATGCCATGGGGAAATAACACACCATTTTTCAGTATAAACAAAACAACACAGATGAAAAGAATAGCAAGCATCACCTGCCTCGCAATGGCGCTCTCCGCCGCGCAGGCACAAACCGATCCGAAAGCCACGGAAGTATGGCAGGATGTTAAACTGGTAACGCCGGGAAAAGGCACCGCAGCACCTTCCGACGCCATCGTTCTTTTTGGCGGAAACACCCTCGATCAATGGAGCGCCAAAGCGGGAGGTCCGGCCCAATGGACCGTTAACGCAGATGGCTCCTTCACCGTTGCCGCCGGAAAAGGAGACATTCAAACCAAACAGTCGTTTGGCGACTGCCAACTGCACGTGGAGTGGAAAAGCCCCGCGGTAGTAAAAGGAGAAGGACAGGGCCGCGGCAACAGCGGAATTTTCCTCATGGGATTGTATGAAGTGCAGGTGCTCGACTCCTACAACAACAAGACCTATGCAAACGGTCAGGCCACCAGCATTTACAAGCAACACATTCCTTTAGCCAACGCCACTTTACCGCCAACCGAATGGCAGGTGTACGATATCTTTTTCACCGCACCGCGTTTTTCTGCCAGCGGAACCCTGGAAAAACCCGCTTATGTTACAGTGGTGCACAACGGAATCCTCGTTCAAAATCACGTAGAAATAAAGGGAGAGACGGTGTATATCGGAAAGCCAGCGTACAAAGCGCATGGCAACGCGCCGATCGCATTACAGGACCACGGCAACCCCGTAAGTTTCCGGAACATCTGGATCAGGAATCTGTAATCGAAGAAATAGTATTAAAGAAAAAAGCCACTTCAATGTACTGAGGTGGCTTTCTTCTTTGTCCCATTTTTTTAAACATTAACGAAGTGGAAAGGCGATCCCTACATTAGCCTGCAGGGTATTCAGGTTCTCCACTTCTTCATAACGGTAAGGTACGTAGTTATATTGTATTCCGAACTGGAGCATGGAACTTTTATACCTGCCAATGGGAATGGAAACGCCCGCTCCCGGACTGGCCGTAAAAACGAATCCTTTGTCCCGGGAATTAAACTGTCCCCAAAACAGATCGTTCCGCACAAAACCACCGCCTGCGGCGAGGGTGGCGTAGGGCCTTATCTTTCCCTCTTCTCCCCAATAGTAGCTGCCGTATAATTGAACGGGTACCACCTGGATGCTGCGGGTTTGTACCGCGGAAATAGTTTGCTCACCATCCACATATAGCTGTCGGGGCAATTTTTTATAATGATCCTGAAAGCCGACCTGTAAACCGGCGTGCCAGTTCGTATTGATGGTGCGGTCGAGTGCTGCGCCCCACCCGTTCAAACTCATTTTATCAATATAGTTTTTCATGCCACCCAAAGGCTGGCTTGGGCTATATTGTAATTTAAGCCTCATTTTTTCCTGTGCTTTTGCGGAAATGGATGGAAATACCAGCCCCGAAATCGCTATTAAAATTATTGCTAATCTGTTCATTGCTTAAAAGTTTAAGGATTCGTACCGAGGTAAGAAGACTGATCGAAAGCTGAAACCACCGCCAACCTGGCCGCTGCCGGAGCAAGAATGTTATCGCCTTCCAACTGGGCGTTCCAGATTACTTTCAACTGGTTGTTGCTGGTGGCGGCGTTTTCCAGGTCGATCATGTCGATACTGATGGATGAAACCTGCGTATTGAACACATTATAGAAGGTGGGGAAGAAATAGTTGTATCCGCCATAGCCCCAGTAGAATGGATCCCAATAGGCATCATACATACTCCAGTAGCCGGGGTAATAATCGGGAACGATGCTGGTAACGGAAACATCAATTTTAGAGACGTTCAGCCCGAGGTCCGGGTTTTCGGTTCTTTCCACCCGCCGGTAACCTCTTTTGTTCATCTCCGTTTCGATGGTATTAAGGAGATCCGCATCTGCGGCGGTCCGTTGTTTGGATTGTCCGTTCGCGGAGATCACCGCAATAGAGTCTACCAGGCTGTAAGTGCCGTAGGAACTGAATTGCACGGAGGCATCCCGGTTCGTAATATACACCCGTGATTCTTCACTGGTCAGGTTATTAAGCGGGTCTTTGCGGCAACCGGTAAGGGCGAGTAATGCGCCGATGCCCGCATAGAATAGCATGTTTTTTGTCATGATATACAAGCGATTTAGGTTAGAAATCAGGCTGATCTGAAACGGCCATAGATAAGTACAGGAACAAGATGCAAAGTTCAGGCCGCCGGATGTTAACACCCTCTTAAAGCAACGCGCCATAAGAGCCGATTTGCGCCCTGATTTGCTTAATTTTGAAACATGCCATTCAAGATCCATTCACCATATACGCCGGCGGGCGACCAGCCCACGGCCATTCAGCAATTAACGGAAGGAATCAACAAGGGAGAGCAATTCCAGACCCTGCTCGGCGTAACCGGATCAGGGAAAACGTTCACCATGGCGAATGTGATCCAGAACGTGCAGAAACCAACATTGGTGCTCACCCACAACAAAACACTGGTGGCGCAATTGTACGGGGAATTCAAACAGTTTTTCCCCGATAACGCAGTGGGTTATTTCGTTTCTTACTACGATTATTACCAGCCCGAAGCATACATTCCTGTAAGTGATACTTACATTGAAAAAGACCTCGCCATCAATGAAGAACTGGATAAACTCAGGCTTCAGGCCACTTCGCAACTGCTGAGCGGAAGGAGAGACATCATTATCGTGGCAAGTGTGAGTTGTATTTATGGTATGGGCAACCCCACGGATTATGAAAACGGGATCATCCGTATTCACCAGGGACAGGTACTGAGCAGACAAGGGTTTTTACACGCATTGGTGAACTCGTTATACCACCGTACCACAACGGAATTTACACGGGGTACTTTCAGGGTAAAAGGCGATACGGTAGACATTAACCTGCCGTATGTGGATTTCGGCTACCGCATTAGTTTTTTCGGCGATGAAATAGAAGAGATAGAAAGCTTTGATACCGAAACCGGTAAACGCATCGGGAAAATGGACAATGCGGCCATCTTCCCCGCGAACCTGTACCTGGCCCCGAAAGATATTCTGCAGCAGGTGCTGAATGAAATTCAGGATGAACTGGCGGCACAGGTGGAGTACTACAAAAATTCAGGAAAATACATTGAAGCACAACGACTGAGTGAAAGGGTAAACTACGACCTGGAAATGATCCGCGAACTGGGCTATTGCAACGGCGTGGAAAACTATTCCCGCTTCTTCGACCGGCGTGCGCCGGGAACAAGGCCCTTCTGCCTGCTGGATTATTTTCCCAACGATTTTCTTTGTGTGATCGATGAGAGCCACCAGACCATTCCCCAGGTGAGCGGTATGTATGGCGGTGACCGGAGCCGTAAACTGAACCTCGTGGACTTCGGTTTCCGTTTGCCTTCCGCATTAGACAACAGGCCACTGAACTTTTATGAATTCGAATCCCTGCTCAACCAGGTGGTATTCGTTTCTGCCACACCTGGCGATTATGAACTGGAAAAAACCGAAGGCATCGTGGTGGAACAGGTGGTGCGTCCTACCGGACTACTGGACCCGCCCATTGAAGTGCGGCCCAGCACCAACCAGATCGACGACCTCCTCGATGAAATTGATAAGCGTGTGAAGAAAGGCGACCGCGTACTGGTAACCACCCTCACCAAACGCATGGCCGAAGAAATGGACAAATACCTGCACCGCATCAACATCAAATCAAAATACATCCACAGCGAAGTAGATACGCTGGACCGGGTGGAAATTCTCCGTCAACTGCGTTTAGGAGAAATCGATGTACTCGTGGGCGTGAACTTGTTGAGAGAAGGACTCGATCTTCCCGAAGTATCACTGGTAGCCATACTTGATGCAGACAAAGAAGGGTTTCTCCGGAACGAAAAATCCCTTACGCAAACTGCTGGCCGTGCGGCAAGAAACGTTGATGGCCTGGTGATATTTTATGCAGATAAGATGACGGAAAGTATGCAGCGCACCATCGATGAAACTACCCGCAGGCGGGAAAAACAGGTTGCTTATAATCTTGAACACGGCATCACACCAAGAACCGTGGTGAAATCGAAAGAACAGGTGTTTGCGCAAACTTCTGTACTCGATATCAAAGGATTTGATCCGGACTCCAAATATGCGGTGATGGAAACCAAACCCATCCTCGCCGCTGAAGAAGAGGGCGTTTACCAGACCGTTCCCCAGATGGAGAAAGCCATCAAAGAAGTGAAGAAGGCCATGGAAAAAGCCGCGCGGGACCTGGATTTCATGGAAGCGGCAAGGTTGCGCGATGAGATGTTTGCCATGCAGAAACAATTGGAGATGATGAAAACAACATCTTAGGAGTAGGTGTTTTTCTGTTTGGCCGGTATTGAAAAGTTGATATACTTTTGTTTTTCACCTCCCACCACAAGGTGTCGCCTCCTAATATACTGCTGGCGATTTTTTAACCTTAAATTTGTTGGAAATGTATGCAATTATGGCATCTGTAAAACAAATGCGGCTGGATGTGAAAAAGTACATTGAAACCGCTGATGAACATGTGGTAAAGATGGTGCATGCCTTATTGAAAGGGAATGTACCTGCAGACTGGTGGAATACTATGCCCGGTAGCGTAAAAGAAGGGGTGGAAAAGGCGATAGAACAGGCGGAGAACGGGGCGGTGATGTCGCATGAGGAGGTAAGGAAAAAATATGCTAAATGGTTTGCAGAGTAGTATGGATAACCGCGGCCATAGAAAGCTATATCAGCAATATCGAGTACCTGGAAAAAACATGGTCGGATAAAGAGGTAAGAAGGTTCAAACTTTTAGCTGAGAAAAAAATAAGACTGCTTGCCCAACATCCTGAACTGGGAACGATAAGGGCTATTAGTAATAAGCATTCAAGTCATAAAACCATCAGGTGTAGCCTTATTCACAGAAAGGTGATGCTTGTGTACCGCTTCAGCCCCGATCAAGCTGAAATTGAATTGCTGTGGTTCTGGAACACGAGAATGAGTCCGCCGCTTTTATAGACAATGGGTAAGCCACTTCCTTCTTCCCCCGAAAATTCATATATTGAACATTCAATATAAAACCGGGGCCCATGGTAACCATTGCGTTGTACAACCTCAAAGGAGGAGTCGGAAAAACCGCTTCCTGTGTGAACTTTGCCTGGCTCGCCGCACAGGACGGGTATAAAACTCTGCTCTGGGACCTTGATCCCCAGGGATCAACCACCTTCTACTACCAGGCTAAACCCAGGGTAAAAGGGGGAATGAAAAAACTGATGAGCAAAGAGATTGCGCTGGAAGAAGTGATCATGGCTACCGATTATGAAAACATCGACATCATTCCGGCGGATATCTCGGCAAGGAACCTGGACATTATTCTGGGGGACCTTAAATCATCCAAAAAAAGATTGAAAAGCATCCTCCAGGAACTGGAAGGGGAATATGATTTTGTATTCATCGATTGCCCGCCCGGCTTCTCCGTGCTGTCCGAAAACATCTTTATCGCCGCGGATATCATCCTGATGCCCACCATCCCTACCACACTTTCAGTGCGCACCTACCAGATCGTGAAAGACTATTTCGAAGAACGAGAACTTGATCTCTCAAAGATGATGTGCTTCTTCACCATGGTGGATAGAAGAAAGTCTATGCACCAGGATATCATGGAAGAATTGTACAAAGACAACCGCTTCTTCTGGAATTTTATTCCCTATCTCTCCGACGTGGAAAAAATGGGCATCCACCAGGCACCGGTAGCCGTTTTTGCCCGTTCCAGCTACGCCGCTCAGTGTTATTCGGACCTTTGGCAGGAAATAAAAGAAGGTGTACTAGAATAGTTTACGAAAACCTCCGTGGCCGCACAGTAAAAATACGGTTTGGGCTTCTAGGTGAAATCACCCGATTTTGTTAGGGGCGTTTGGAGTTAAGAATCAGTGTATTACTTTTACTTCAGAATCATTAACCAAACCACTGTTACGATGGATACGGCCAGGGAGGCACGGGGAAATCGGACCAGGATAAACCTTAAAAAATTTCGGGATGAAACGAATTGTGAGTTGGGCCGCTATTGTAATGCTGGCATTTTCCACCTACCTGAACGTGTTCCTTTCACTGGATGAAATGGAGGAAACCACCGCTTCGGCCACCAAAACCAATACATCTGACACCGCTGAAAAAATAGAAGCCGGAAATAAAACGGGAGAATACCCGACAACTGAAGAATCGCGCGTTGCTTTTAAAACAGCCAGGTAAGCCTTTAGTGTTTTTCTTTTGTTCAGCCGGCCGTCACGCCCAATGCGCGACGGTTTTTTATTTTCCCCCACCGCTTGCTGTTCCATTTGCCTAATTTAGCGGCATGAGCAAGAAACTTTTTCTACTGGACGCACTCGCGCTGATCTATCGCGCCTATTATGCACTGATACGCAATCCGAGAATTACTTCTTCCGGCAGAAACACGAACGCGCAGTTCGGTTTCACCAGCACCATATACGACCTCATTAACAAAGAGAAGCCCACCCACATGGCGGTTTGCTTCGATACTGAAGCGCCCACCGAACGCCATACCGGCTTTATCGACTATAAGGCCAACCGACAGGAAGCCCCAGAAGACCTGATCTCCGCGCTGCCCGATATCAAAAAGATTATCCGCGGCTTCAATATTCCTGTGATGGAACTCGACGGGTATGAAGCTGATGACGTGATCGGTGCGCTCGCCAAACAGGCCGAGAAGGAAGGATACGAAGTGTTTATGGTAACGCCGGATAAAGATTACGGGCAACTGGTCTCAGAAAACATAAGGATTTATAAACCCCCATACCAGGGCGGCAAAGAAGAAATTCTCGGTCCCAAAGAAGTGTGTGAAAAATGGAACATCAAGGATGTTTCTCAGGTCATCGATATCCTCGGGTTGATGGGCGATGCCGTGGATAATATTCCCGGTATCCCGGGTGTAGGGGAAAAAACTGCGGCGAAACTCCTCGCGGAATACGGAACCCTGGAAAATGTACTCGCCAATGCGGACGGCATCAAGGGCGCTCTCGGTGAAAAAGTACGCAATGGTAAGGAGCTCGCTGTAATGAGCAAACAACTGGCCACTATTATCACAGAGCTGCCGGTAGCATTTCATGAAGAAGATTTCAGGCTGAAAGAGTGGAACACGGAAGCATTGGTGGAAGCATTCACTGAGCTGGAATTCAAAACACTGGGAAAAAGAATTTTAGGTGAAGGGTTTAATGTGTTCAGCGCCGCGCCAGAAGGTGTACAGACTGATCTCTTCGGAAACGCGGTAGCCGCGCCCAAATCCGTAAAAGCTGCGCCGAAAGAAGCAGAAGTGGAAGAGACAGAAGCGGAACCCAACCTTTTCTCCGAAAAAAACATCTCCAATACCCCCCACAATTATACACTTGTAGAAGGAACGGAAGCGATCCAATCGCTGGTGGAAACTTTATTGAAAGAACCTGAAATCTGTTTTGATACGGAAACCACCGGAACCGATGCCAACGATGTGGAAATGGTGGGCATGAGCTTCGCCATTAAACAGGGAGAAGCATGGTATGTGCCCACTCCGCCAGACCAGGAAAAAACACTGGAGATTATCCGTCTTTTTACCCCGCTCTGGGAGCGAAAAGACGTTACCTGGGTAGGGCAAAACCTCAAATACGATATGCTGGTGCTGAAGTGGTATGGCATTGTATGGAAGGGAAACATTTTTGATACCATGCTGGCCCACTACCTCATAGAACCAGAGGGTAGAAGAAGCATGGACCTGCTGAGCGCCCAGTTCCTGGGATACGAGCCTATTCCCATCGAGGACCTCATCGGCAAGAAAGGAAAGAACCAGGGCAATATGCGCGATGTGGAACCTGAAAAAATCAAGGAATACGCCGCCGAAGACGCCGACATCACGCTGCAACTCAAACATGTATTCGTGCCCCTGCTCAAAAAGAAGGAGGTGGAGAATGTTTTCTTTAAAGTGGAAAACCCTTTGGTGGAAGTGCTCACCAACATGGAATATGAAGGGGTAAAAATTGATGTAAACTTTCTTTCAGAATATTCCGGCACGCTTGAAAAGCAGGCTAAAGAACACGAAGAGGCTGTATATGAACAGGCGGGCGTTCGCTTTAACCTGGCTTCCCCCAAACAACTCGGGGAAGTGCTGTTCGAAAAACTGAAGCTGGATCCCAAAGCTAAAAAAACAAAGACCGGTCAATACGCGACGGGAGAAGATGTGTTGTTGAAACTTGCTGCGCAGAACAAGATTGTGGACGATATCCTGGCGTTCCGGGAACTCACTAAATTGAAATCTACTTATGTAGATGCGCTCCCGTTGATGATCAACCGGAAAACCGGTCGCGTGCACACCAGTTACGCGCAGGCCGTGGCTGTTACCGGAAGACTATCCAGCAACAATCCAAACCTCCAGAACATACCCATCCGCACCAACCGCGGCAGGGAAATCAGGAAGGCGTTCATCCCCCGCGATGAAAGCAGGGTATTGCTGAGCGCCGATTATTCCCAGATAGAACTGCGCATTGTTGCAGCCATCAGCGGCGATCCCAATATGTGTGAAGCGTTCCGCTCCGGCAAAGACATCCACACCGCCACCGCCGCCAAAGTGTACAACGTAGAGGAGTCGGAGGTAACAAAGGAAATGCGGTACAAGGCGAAAAGCGTGAACTTCGGCATCATCTACGGACAGGGCGCTTTCGGCCTGGCCGAAAACCTCGGCATCAGCCGTTCCGAAGCCAAACAGATCATCGACAACTACAAACTTCAGTTCCCCTTCATCGAAAAATACATGGACGACCAGAAAAATTTCGCGAAGGAAAACGGTTATGTACAAACGCTGATGGGCAGGAAACGCTGGCTGAAAGACATCAACTCGGCCAACTTCACCGTGCGTGGCTTCGCGGAGCGCAACGCCATCAACTCACCTATTCAGGGAACCGCTGCCGATATGATCAAGCTGGCGATGATAAAAATCCACGAACGCTTCCAACAGGAAGGTTATGTTTCCAGGATGATTCTCCAGGTACACGATGAATTGGTTTTTGATGCCGTTAAAGAAGAGGTGGACATTATCCGTCCCGTAATCCTGGATTGTATGCGTTCGGCCCTGGCATTGCCACACGAAGTTCCGGTGGAAGCCGAACTGGGTATGGGACAGAACTGGCTGGAGGCGCATTAAACCAGCGGGAGCGCCGTTTCCCGCTTCACTTCTTTCATTTCAAAACAACTTTGTACCTGCCGGATATTCGGGAGGGGGGCGAGTTTTTGTTCCAGGAAACTGTTGTAAGCGGCAAGGTCGGGCATTACCACTTTCAGCATGTAATCGAAATTGCCGGAGAGGCGGCTGATTTCCGTTACTTCGCGCAGCGCTCCTGCGCTTTCCTCGAAGGCGCGGGCCAGTTCCGAAGAATGTTCTTTCAGGTTGATCAGGCAGAGGGCGCTCACATTCAAACCCACCTTCTCCCTGCTCACTAACATCACCTGTTTCTGAACGATGCCCTCCTTTTTGAGCCGGCTGATGCGGTCGTAGGTGGGAGATACCGTAAGGCCGATGATACCCGCAATAGCTTTAACGCTCAGGGTGGCATCTTCCTGTAACAATTCAAGGATACGCTTATCGGTGGCATCAAGTAGCTCCATAATCCGGTGTTAGAACCGCAAAATTCCGGAAATTCCCTCATAAAACCGGAATCATTCCTCTTGCTGTGTTGCCGGAAACATTACCCGCGATGTGCGGCTTACTTTTGCTTCAAATTCCTTTTATGCCGCAATTACAGGAGCAGGACCGTGCCGTACTGCATCAATATATGGATCAGTTGGTGGAAAGAAGCTATTCGATGCTGGGCTATCCCTGCGCCCGCGATTTCGACTATTCCGAATTGTACCCCACCCTCCGTTACCAACTGAACAATATTGGTGACCCCTGGGTTCCTTCTACCTGCGCCCTTCATTCGAGAGAAATGGAACAGGAAGTGGTGGACTTCTTCGCCCGGTTGTTCCGCGCCCCGGAACAGAACTACTGGGGCTACGTGACCAATGGCGGAACTGAAGGCAACCTTTACGCACTGTACCTTGCCCGGGAACTGTATCCACAGGCGATGGTATATTATTCAGCGGCATCCCATTACAGCATTCAGAAAAACCTGCACCTGCTCAATATGGAAAGCATCGTCATCAAAACCGATGCCCGTGGCGAAATGGACTACAGCGACCTGGAACATACCGTTGCACAGAACAGGCACCGCCCGGCCATTGTGCTGGCCAATATCGGCACCACCATGACCGAAGCCCGTGATAATGTTGCCCATATCCGTTCTATCCTTCAAAGCCTCGCCTTGCGCAGCTTTTACATCCACAGCGATGCAGCCCTCGCCGGCACCTACACCGCGCTCCTGGAGCCGCATCATCCTTTTGATTTCGCCGATGGCGCCGATAGCATCGCCATCAGCGGACACAAGTTTATCGGTTCCCCCTTGCCCTGTGGTGTGGTGGTGGTGAAGAAAAATTACAAGGAAAGAATTGGCCAGTTGGTGCCCTACATCGGAACACTGGATACCACCATAACCGGCTCCCGCAGTGGCCACGCCCCTTTATTTTTGTGGTACGCCATTAAAAAATACGGCATCGAAGGCTTTCGCGAACGCGCTTTGCGCAGCCTTGAACTGGCGGATTATACGGAGCGAAAATTACACGAAATGGGCTGGAAGGCCTGGCGGTTCCCCCAATCGCTTACAGTTGTAATCGAAAAACCTTCCGAAGAGATCATCCGCAAATGGCAACTCGCCACACAAGGCAACCAATCGCACATCATCTGTATGCCGGGCGTACAACGTGAACA
>CAMLPA010000018.1 GCA_946481605.1 uncultured Flavihumibacter sp.
ACGGCCTGTATAGATGCCTGCGACCGTATGATGGAAAGTATTGGAAAACCCCTTGGCCTGATCCGGTATGCTTCGGAGAACTCGATCGCTAAAAAGCAGCCCCTGCGTTTTACCGGCCGTATGAAGTTGTATTCGGCGCTGTTGCTGGTGATTGTCGGATTGCTGTCTTTCATGATCTATACCCGTAAAGATGTGATCGTTACAGTGTTGCGCGCACCTGGTATGTTGTACCAGGAACGGGGCACGGACAGTCTTTCCAACCTCTATAATGTTAAACTTTCCAATAAAACCATTCATCCCCTGGAACTTACATTGGAAGTGGATTTCCCCGGTGCGAGGGTGGAATATGTAGGGAAACGTTCCTTACATGTGGCGCCGCAGGCGCAGGGGGAAGGCACTTTCTTTATCGTGCTGCCACAACAAAACATCCAGGGCCGTAAAACGGCATTGCAAATCAATATTTACGAGGGTGACAAGAAACTGGCGCATACAACAACCAGTTTCCTGGGCCCCGTTCAACCTTAAACGAATGACCATGAACTGGGGAAAAGGAATCCTGATCGTTTTCATTTTGTTCGCCACACTCATCGGAACACTGGTGTTTAAAAGTAATGGCGTGAAAACGGAACTGGTAACGAAAAATTATTATGAAGAAGAGCTGGCTTACCAGGAAAAAATTGATGGCATAACCAACGCACAGCGGCATGATATGAATGCGGCTGTATCGCAGGATAAGGAAACACTTCGCTTTCAATGGCCCGACTCGCTGAACTTTCCCGCAGAAGGTGAACTATGGTTCTATTATGCTTCCGATGCCGGCCGCGACCGGAAAATGCGTTTTACCACTACTGGTTCCGGTGTTTTTGAACTGGATAAATCGGTGTTATCAACAGGGGATTACCAGGTGAAAATCAGTTGGGAAAAAGCGGGTAAAAAATACTATCAATCATGTCCGGTATCCATCTACTGAGTGTGAACTTTTCGTTGTTCCTGCCTGCTGTGGTACTGGGTGCCATCAGCAGTATGCATTGCGTGGGCATGTGTGGGCCCATCGCTTTTGCGTTACCAGGCATGAACGGAGGGATGTGGAAACGGTGGGGGAGTATAGGTCTTTATAATTTAGGACGCGTATTGAGTTACGCGGTGATCGGCACCGGAGCAGGACTGATCGGCAGAACCTTTTATGAATACCGCTGGCACCAATGGTTCTCGGTAATCGCGGGACTGCTCATTATTGTGGTCGTTTTGTCAGGTAATTGGTACAAAAGGAAAGGACCTGCGCCAAAATATGTGGCCAAACTGCAACATTTTACGGGGAAATGGTTCCACAGTGAAAAGAATTATGCCCCTTTCCTGATTGGAATTGGGAATGGATTTTTGCCCTGCGGGGTCGTTTACCTCGCTGTAATTTCTGCTTCCGGCATGTCGCAATCGGTGGCCGACGGGGCGTTTTTTATGGCTGCTTTCGGGGTGGGAACCATCCCGGCTTTGCTGGCGCTCTCCGCGTTCGGCTTCTTCTTCCGGGCATCCGTAAGGGCCTCCTATAAAAGGATGATTCCATACATTTCAATACTGGCGGGCGTTTTATTGATTTTAAGGGGGATGAACCTGGGCATTCCGTTCTTAAGTCCGGAGATCAACAACCTCATGAAAGGCGCCATACACTGCGCAAATAATTAGCGGCAGAAATTAGGTATTATGAAAAAAACAATGTAACTTTTATACGTGCTTTAATCTTTTCTTAACAGCACTACACCCTTTATTGGTATTAGTTTTGCCATTAAGAAAGTATAGAAGAAAAGCAGTCAATTTTCTCATAAGCAGTTAGTTTTGGTTACAGCCCCTGTTTCTACAGGGGCTTTTTTATTGCCTGCCTTTTAGCATACAGATTCAGGTAGAAATGTCCTATTACCACGCCCAGAATATCTGCCACAATATCTTCCCATTCAAAGGAGCGGTTCGGTACGAAAAAGTATTGGATGAACTCCATAACGATTCCGAATGCTACAATAAAACCTCCTATCCGGATTGAATATTTTGAACTGATGAAGCCCCGTTGAAACGAGCGGGCCCAAAGCACGTGCAGGACAGCGAAGAGTACCACATGCACGGCCATATCAGTACCGGGGGGAAACTTAAAACTTCCGGCGGTTTTAGGCACTTGTGATCCCGGCATACAGAGCAGAAAGATGATGATGGAGGTCCAGAGTATTGCGAGAAGCCAGTAGCCGGTTTTGCGCGTCATGAAAAATGAAATGGTTCGTGGCTAAGATACAACGCGGTTCCGGGTAAAAAAAGGCCGGACCAAAAAGCCCGGCCGGGGGTTGGGAAAAACCCCGCCTTGAGAAACCAGCTATTTCACGGTATTATTTCGGAAGCACCACGGTATCTATCACGTGGATCACACCATTGCTCTGGTAAACATCTTTAATGGTTACCATGGCGGAATGGCCGCTTTCGTCCATCAATACCAATTTGTTACCTTTCATGGAAGCCGTGAGTTTACCACCCTGTACTGTGGTGAACACCGCTTTTCCATTTCCTTCTTTGATTTTGGCCATTATGGCTGCCGCATCGTATTTTCCTGCCACCACGTGGTAGGTTAATACAGCGGTGAGTTTGCTTTTATTCTCGGGTTTCAACAGTGTTTCCAAGGTGCCTGAAGGCAGTTTGTCGAAGGCACGGTTCACCGGCGCGAAAACTGTGAACGGGCCTTCCCCCTGTAACGTCTCCACCAGGCCGGCTGCTTTCACCGCGGCCACCAGTGTGGTGTGGTCTTTTGAGTTTACCGCGTTCTGTACAATGTTTTTGGAAGGATACATCGGTGCACCACCAACTTCAACAGTCTTTTCTTGTGCGCAAACGGTTGTGGTTACCAGTAAGGCCAGCGCTGCAAGCGCGAGTTTCATCTTTTTCATTCTTTTTTATTTAAATGTTTTGAAGTGGAGAAACCGGCCGGTTCCGAAGATTTATTTTGCATCATCTACGGTTTTGTAGTTGGATTGGATTTACAGATATTTGCAGCAAACCAAAAAAACATCAAATGAACTTTCCTGATAACCTGAAGTACACCAAGGACCACGAATGGATCCGCCTGGAAGGAAACGTAGCCACCATTGGCATTACCGAATTCGCGCAAAGTGAACTGGGCGATATCGTTTATGTGGAAGTGGAAACAGTTGGAAAGGCCCTGGCTGCAAATGAAGTTTTCGGAACCGTAGAAGCGGTAAAAACCGTGAGCGACCTGTTCCTCCCTGTGGCCGGTACCATTACTGAACTTAACCCGGCACTGTCCAATGCACCTGAACTCGTGAACTCCGATCCTTATGGAGAAGGATGGATGGTGAAAATGACCGTGGATAATGTTGCAGATGTGGAAGCATTGCTGGATGCCGCCGCTTACCAGGCTGTAGTGGCATAATTTTTTCAGCAGGAAAAAATCTCCCCGACATAATTTATCGTAAGTGGTGTAACAGCCACTTTTTTTGTGCGTTGTTCGGGAAAGCCTATATTCGTTTTTAAACATTGCCTTGAGTACGCCGATCAAATACAACGAACAGGAGCTTGTCTCTTTGCTGAAAGCGAAGGACAGCAACGCGTTCTCGTATCTGTACGAGCATTACTCAGGCGCTTTGCACAATATAGTGCTGCAGATCGTGACCGATGGCGAAACCGCAAGAGATGTATTGCAGGAAGCCTTCGTGAACATCTGGAAGAAGATAGACAGCTACGATCCCCAAAAGGGCAGGCTCTTCACCTGGATGCTCAACGTAACACGCAACCTATCGATAGATACTGTCCGATCGAAAGGATTCCAGAACAACCAGAAAAATACGGAACTTAATGATGTGACCGAGGCGTATACCCAGGTGGTGAAGCCCGATATCGACAATATAGGATTGAAAAAAGTGCTGGAGAAACTGAAGGAAGAACACCGGTTACTGATCGACCTTTCTTATTTCAAAGGCTACACCCATGACGAAATCTCCCAGATGCAGGGGATCCCGCTGGGAACGGTGAAAACAAGAATACGAACGGCATTGATACAATTAAAAGAATATTTAAAATAGCAAACAAAACAACCATCTTTCAAACACAAACAGGAACTTTAAAACAGTAATAGAACGTTGAATACGCAGGAGTACATATCAAGTGGAATTGTTGAGAGCTACGTGCTGGGACTGGCCTCACAGGAAGAAGCCGCCGAATTCGAGCGGGCCTGTGCCACCTATCCCGAAGTACGTGCTGCCCGTGAAGCCTTTGAGCTTTCACTGGAACAACAACTGCTTGCAAACGCTGTACCTCCACCCGCAGGATTACTTGATGATATTTTTGCCGCGGCGGGCATCAACAATACGCCCACTACTGTTGAGATAGACCCCAACGGGTCGCCAACTTTCCCCGTGGATCCCGTAGCGCCACAGGCACCCGTGGTTACTATGCAGCGCGCACCTTCTTTCGGATGGATGGCCGCCGCAGCATTGATCCTTTTAATCGGAAGCGCCGCCCTTAATTTCTACCTCTACCGTCAGTATGAAGGGGTGAAGGCGGAACAGGCCGCGCTCGCTTCGCAGAACAAAGAGGTGATGGATAGGATAACCGAAGCGGAAAAAAGCCTGGCACTCTTAAAGGATCCGGCCAACCAGCCCGTGATCATGAATGGTGTTGGCAATTCGCCCGATGCAAAAGCGACTGTTTACTGGAACACCAATACAAAAGATGTGTACCTGCTGGTCAACAACCTGCCCGTTCCCGAAGCCGGTAAACAATACCAGTTATGGGCACTCGTAGATGGAAAACCCGTAGATGCCGGTGTGTTTGAAGTGGATCCCGCAGGCAACCTGGTCACTAAAATGAAGAATATTCCCCAGGCACAGGCCTTTGCCGTTACCCTGGAGAAAAAAGGGGGCAGCCCAACGCCCACCCTCACCGCGATGTACGTAATGGGACAGATCTAAAAATCGTGCTCCTGGAAATACAATAAGATATGGTCTTTCAGAAATGCCTCCTGTTCGGGTAATGCCATGGGCGGCACTTCTTTTAACTGCCTGAAATGCGGCCATCCGTCTCCGTCATGGCCTTCCAGCACAAAAAAACCGCTTGGCGCCAACAGGGTACACACCGCAATGTGCATCAGGTCCTGCTTCTGTTCCTTCGAAAATTTATTTTCCGTTTGCCCGCTTTCCTGGATGCCGATCAGGAACAGGATCGTTTCCATATCCGGCTTTTTTCCAAACCTTTCTACCAGTTTCGCTTCCAGTGTCCACCACCGCTGTTGCAGATCATCATTGATATTCATGGCCCAAAGGTAATACCGTATCCTGTATCTTTGCCCAAAACAGCGCAACATGTTACAGGTAGCCGTGATAAGGCAGCAACCGGAATGGGTCAAGGAAAGATTGG
Source organism: uncultured Flavihumibacter sp. (assembly GCA_946481605.1). The sequence goes on from CAMLPA010000018.1 coordinate 5,404, forward strand.
CCATAAGAAATTTTAAGGAAACCGACCTGGTGGACCAGATCATTGAACTGGATGAAAAAAGAAGAAAACTGCAGGCGGAATTTGATGCCACGCAGTCGAAAATAAACAGCGCCTCCAAAGAGATCGGGATACTGATGGGGAAAGGAGACAAGGCCGGCGCGGAACAGAAAAAGCTGGAAGTGCCCGCACTGAAAGCTTCCTTGCAACCCATTACCGAACAGCTCCAGGAAGCCGAAAAGGCCCAGCACGACCTGCTGGTGAAACTACCCAACCTACCCTCCGGTGAAGTGCCCCCGGGTACCTCCGCCGAAGATAATGTGGTGGTGAGAAGCGGCGGACCAGAACCACAACTGGGCGCCGACGCACTCCCGCATTGGGACCTTATCGTAAAATACGACCTCATTGATTTTGAAACCGGCTCCAAAATCACCGGCCGCGGTTTTCCTTTGTACAAAGGAAGGGGCGCCCGTTTGCAGCGCGCTATGGTGCAGTATTTCCTGGACTTTAACACCAATGCGGGATACACCGAATACCAGCCCCCGCTGCTCGTGAACGAAGCCTCCGCTTACGGAACCGGGCAACTGCCCGATAAGGAAGGGCAGATGTATTTTGTAACAGAAGATAATTTCTACCTCATCCCCACTTCAGAAGTACCATTGACCAATATCTACAGAGATGATATTCTGAAGGAAACGGAACTTCCGGTGAAGATGACGGCCTACACCCCTTGCTTCCGCCGCGAAGCGGGTAGTTTCGGCAAAGATGTGCGCGGCCTGAACCGCCTGCACCAGTTCGATAAAGTGGAAGTGGTACAAATCGTTCACCCCGAAAAAAGTTACGAAGTACTCGATGAAATGGTACGTCATGTGGAGCACTTGTTGCAGAGCCTTGAATTGCCTTACCGCATCCTGAAATTATGCGGTGGCGATATGGGCTTCACCTCCGCGCTCACCTACGATTTTGAAGTGTTCTCTGCCGCCCAGCAACGCTGGCTGGAAGTGAGTTCTGTTTCCAATTTTGAAACGTACCAGACCAACCGCGCCAAAATTCGCTTCAAAGATGAGCACGGTAAAATACACTTGGCACATTCCCTCAACGGAAGTTCACTCGCCCTCCCGCGCATCATCGCGTGTTTGCTGGAGAACAACCAGAAAGAAGATGGGATACACCTGCCTGTTAGTCTGCACAATTACTTTGGTGCGAAGGTGATTGGTTGATTTTCCAATTCAAATCATTTCTATATTGAAAAGTGAGCCCCCGGGCTCACTTTTTTGCTTTTTACTATAAGTTTCTGATGTATTTGAATAACTTCGACAGCAAATATAGGGGGCACAATGGCTCCTCTTTTTAAACCCTTGTTTTTCAATTTAAACCCTTACTTAGCATGAAAAAGCTATCGCTTTTGCTCAGCATTCTTGTGTGCTGTTTTTCCGTTAGTGCACAGTTCAAAAAAGATCAGTTACTTGTTGGCGGAGGAATGAACTGGCGTTACAGTCAGGATGATGGTTATCCGGATGGAACTGTTACAGGACCATCCAAAAGAAAAAACAACTACATGCTCTTCTCTCCTCAGATAGGCAGATTTTTAAATGCTTCCACGGTGCATGGAGTAAAACTGAATGTGGGCTTCTCTTCTGAGAAAGAATACAGACGGACTTATAACAACCCGGCAAGTCTGGCATCGAGAATGAATACGACTATGTTAGGGGCGGGTTATTTCCTGAAAAAATTTATTCCTGTGCATGATAGAATAGGCCTCTATGGAGAAGGTATAGCTGAGTTTCTTCACTTATCAGAAAAGCGCAGGATTGAACCTGAGTTTGGGGGAAGTGGAATAAGCTTTCAGGACAAACCTTTTCAAGTGACCCTGAACGCTGCTGCCGGCCTTTACTTTAAACCCTCGTCCCATTTTCTGCTGATGGCGGGAACATCTTTGGCAGGGGCAGAATACATCCGGAGTAAAAAGCTTTCTACCCATGATTTTGATATTCACGCAGGAATAAGTTCAGGGTTGCAATTGAGTGCATTTTATATCATTCCTTAACACATTTCAGGTTCAAAGCAAGTCTATGAATACTTTCATAGATGAAATTCGTCCATTAACAAAACCTTCTGTTAATCTATTTTGAATACGTTGTTAAAGTGAGCTTCGGCTCACTTTTTTTGTATGGGATGCCCATACATTTACGGCCATAAACCATTTAACCAAATACCTATCATAATGAAAAGAATTCTATTGTTATCGGTGATTGCATTACTGGCTCTCTCTGCGTCCGCACAATTTAAAAAGGGTGAAAAAATGTTAGGAGGTGCCGTTGAATGGCGGCAGGAAAAGTTGGACCAGAACTATGATAGAAAAACCAATAATTTCACTTTTTCTCCGTCCTTTGGCATTTTTCTTTCTCCCACTTTACAACACGGTGTTCGTTTGAGTACCGGTTATTCGAAAATGACTAACCCTGATTACTCAGCTATTGGAACCACAGGCATCATTGGTGAACGGATTACAAAGAACTATTCATTAGGCGGTGGTTATTTTATGCGCAAATTCAAAACGTTAGGAGATGGATTCGGACTTTATGGAGAAGCAGAACTGAACTATAATTATTTCAAAACGGAAGTAGATTATAAGAATGTACCTCAATCTTCTCCCTATGACTCAAAATACTGGCGTGCGGGTGCAGCTGTGAACGCCGGATTCTACTATCGTCCAACTTCAAAATGGATGTTTTCAGCGGGAACTTCCCTGCTTTCCGTTGATTATATGCGTATGAGTAGCAATAATAAACAATGGAACTCAAGTATTGGGATCAGTAATGGTCTTGCTTTAAGCGCCTTTTTCATTCTTCCCTAAGAGCGTAGATCGTAGTGATACGTTTTCCTTTTAATCTAATATGAATTAGCAGTAAAGTGAGTTCCTGCTCACTTTACTGCAATTTGATATACTGAACATTTCAGACTTCTATAATAATGAAACATTTTTTATCGTTTATCGCCTTATTCTTTCTTTTAAAATCAGCATCAGCCCAATTTAGTAAAGGGGATAAATTAATAGGCGGCACAGTTCAATTCAGCAAGATATCCTCCTTCGATATCCCACCGAGTTCAGGTGGTATTATCTCCGACAAGAATTCCACCGTCAGCTTTTTGCCTTCCTTTTCTTTTTTCACCTCTTCTTCACTGTCGCACGGTGTAAGGTTAAAAGGATCATCTTATTTCAGGAAAATGACATACGATGATGGCACTGCAATCAGGGAGACGAAGTATACAAGAAAAGAAATAGGAGCGGGATACTTCCTTAGAAAATATTTTCCCGTAATCGAAAAGATGGGTTTTTATGGAGAACTGGCACCACAATTCCTGTTTATGGAGGATAAGCAGGGTGGTTTATCTAATAGTTACTATAAGAAAGGATATGAAATTTCCTTCCCAATAGGTACCGGACTTTATTATCTCACGGGGAAAAAGAGTATGTTGTCAGTTGATCTGACCCTCGCTAACATTTCAAGGTCATCTTCCGACTGGTCAGGAGTTATCTGGGAAACCAAAGGACTGCTTTCCTCCGGCATCGGCTTCAGCGGCTACTATAGATTCTGATTACCTTAACATTTTTTTCCACCCCGCTTAAACCCTGGCACTTTTATTTCTTCTATAACGGTAAATACATACCTTGTATGGCCGTTTCTAACCAGCAGAAAAATCAACATCTTTTGTGGCGCGCGGGCTTTGGTCCGGCAGCGGAAGAAATGGAGCAGTTAAAAACCGCCACGCCCAAAGCATACCTGAAAGCTTTGATGGCCGCCTCCGCGAAGGCCCCCGCGCCCATTGATGTGGTAGACAACAACACCCGCGAACTTTTTCAACTGATAGCCGATGCACAGTTGAAAAAGAAAGAACTTTCGGATATGCAAAGGCGCGAGTTGCAGAAAAATTACCGCGACGGCATAAAGCGGCTGAACCTCGCCTGGATGAACCAGATGGTGAACTCCGACGCGCAGTTGCGGGAAAAGATGGCGCTTTTCTGGCACGGACATTTCGCTTCCCGCCAGGTAAACCTGTTCTTCAACCAGGCTCTACTCAATGAAATAAGAACGCACGCACTAGGGAATTTCGGCGACCTGCTGAAAGCCGTTTCTCATTCAGCTTCCATGCTCGCCTTCCTCAACAACCAGCAGAACAGGAAACAATCGCCCAACGAAAACTATGCCCGTGAAGTAATGGAACTCTTTACCATGGGACGGGGAAATTATACTGAAAAAGACATCAAAGAAGCCGCCCGCGCCTTTACCGGGTGGGGTTACAATGCACAAGGCGATTTCGTTTTCAGGAAAAATGTACACGATGATGGCGTAAAAACCGTACTCGGAAAAACAGGTAACCTTACCGGGGATGATGTGTTGAATATTCTGTTGGAACAAAAACAAACCGCGACCTACATCACCACAAAAATCTACCGGTATTTTGTAAATCAAGAAGTGGATCAGCAACACGTGAACTGGCTCGCGGAAAGGTTTTATAAGAACGGATACAAGATCGATCAGTTGATGAACGATATTTTTTCTTCCGATTGGTTTTATGAAGAAAAGAACATCGGGGTGAAAATAAAATCACCGGTTGAACTACTGGCGGGAATCCGCAGGCTGGTGCCGATGAACATTGAGAATGAAGAAGTGCAACTGCTTTTTCAACGCGCCCTGGGGCAACTCCTTTTTTATCCGCCCAACGTGGCTGGCTGGCCCGGTGGGAAAAACTGGATCGATAGCTCCACACTCATGCTTAGGATGCGTATTCCTCAACTCATTTCCGAATCCGCTGTCTTCAGTCTTTCCCCCAAAGATGATGATGATATTATGATGGGTATGAAGGATAAACCGGCAGCCGCTTTGCTGAAAGCGAAGGGTGGTGGTCAGCAGATAAAAGTCTTGATTAACTGGAATGTATATACGAAGCAGTTTGAGCAGGTGCCCCGCGAGCAATTACTCAATAGACTATCGGATGCGCTGCTGCAACTGAAGCCTGCGAACACCACGCCGGTGGCGAAGTACACCGATAGTACCAATCGCGAACAGTTCATCAAAACAGCCACCATTCAACTGATGAGTACACCGGAATACCAGTTGTGCTGAATTCCTCCACCCTCCAAATTCAACGCCATGTTCATAAAAAGAAGAACTTTCCTACAAACCGGCTCACTCGCCACCGCCAGCCTGATGCTGCCCAAATTCCTGAAAGCATTTGAGCAGCCCGCCATGGTGCCCCCCGGCAACAAAGTGTTGGTGGTATTGCAACTGAGTGGCGGCAACGATGGATTGAATACCGTGATACCCGTTCGCAACGACCTGTATTTCCAGGCACGCCCGAAAATCGGCATCGAAAGAACGGCAGCCTTGTCGCTCACCGATGAAGTAGGTTTGCACCCCGCGCTTACCGGTTTCAAAGCCTTGTACGACGAAGGCGCGCTGGGCATCATGAACAGCGTGGGGTATCCGAATCCCGACCGCTCCCATTTCAGAAGTATGGACATCTGGCATACCGCCAGCAAAAGTGATGAATATTGGAACACCGGCTGGCTCGGCCGTTACCTCGACGCGCAGTGCAGTGGCTGCGACAAACCTACCCAGGCACTGGAAGTGGATGATGTGCTGAGCCTGGCTTTGAAAGGGAAAGATGCCAAAGGCATCGCGCTGAAGGATCCACGTAAACTATTCGGCACCAGCCAGGACAAATTCCTGAAAGATATCCTGAAAGAACATGATACTTCCCACAACGAACGGCCTGTGGATTACCTCTATAAAACGATGGCCGAAACCATCAGTTCCGCGGATTATATCTACAAACAAAGTAAGCTCCGTCCAAGTTCCGCAGGATACCCAGGAACGGAAATGGGGCAAAGTCTGAAGACCATTGCTTCGCTGATCTTCTCTGATATCAACACAAAAGTGTATTACCTCTCCCTCGGTAGTTTTGATACACACGTGAACCAGGATGCGCAGCAGAAAAGACTTTTCACCGAAATGAACGATGCGGTCACCGCCTTTGTAAAAGACCTGAAGGCCAACAACCGCTTCAACGACGTGGTGCTGATGAGTTTTTCCGAATTCGGCAGAAGGGTGAAACAGAATGCCAGCAACGGCACCGACCATGGTACCGCCAACAACATGTTCTTCGTAGGTGGCGGTTTAAAGGAAAAAGGACTCCTCAATGCCATGCCCGATCTCGCCAACCTCAAAGACGGTGACCTTCAATATAAGGTGGACTTTAAAAATGTATACGCCACGTTGCTCCGCAACTGGCTCGGTGTGGACGATGCGGCGGTGCTCGGCAGGAAGTACGAACACCTCAACTTCATATAAACGACTTGCATAGATGGCTCGGTCAAAGGTCAATGCCCTGCGCAAGCGGGGCATTTTTTGTTTGTGCTAACATTATTACTCCGATATTTGTATCTACAAATATTGAAAGGATGAAGTTTGAACAGTTGAAACTGAGTGTACTCGACCAATCTATCGTAAGAAAAGGCGGCACTGCGGCCGAAGCGGTGGCCAATACCATTGCCACGGCTAAACTGGCTGAAAAGCTTGGTTACCAAAGGTTTTGGGTATCAGAACACCATAATTCCACCATGATCGCCGGTTCCGCACCAGAATTGTTAATGGTGAAGCTGGCCACGGAAACCAGTACTATACGCATCGGCTCCGGCGGCATCATGCTGCCCAACCACAGCGCCCTGAAAGTGGCGGAAAACTTCAGGATGCTGGAAACGCTTTTCCCGGGTCGCATCGATCTGGGTATGGGCCGCGCACCCGGTGGCGACCGCATCACCGCTTCTTTACTCAATCCCTCCAATACTTTCAGCGAAGCTGATTACCTCAAACAACTCAAGCACCTCCAGGCTTTCTTCCGCGACGAAGCCCGCACACAATATGGTGATATCATCGCCGTGCCACAGTGCACCACCATGCCACAGCAATGGATACTCAGTTCCAGCGGCGGCAGCAGCGCCATCGCGGCGAGGTTCGGCATGGGACTGGCCATCGCGCGATTCATTAATGGGAATGCCACGCCTGAGGTGGCCGAAACTTACCGCAAACAATTCGTGCCCACCGAAGCGTTTCCCGAACCGCACGCTATTTTGTCCATCTCCGTGCAATGCGCAGATACCGAAGAAAAAGCAATGGAACTCCGCAAACTGGCGGATTACACGCTGGTCCAGTTTGAAAAAGGATATTTCGGGCCTATTGGCAGCTACGATGAAATTAAAGATTATGTTTTTTCACCCGCGGAAGAAGAACGCATCCGGCAGAATGCGGGGCGCATTGTTTCCGGCACGCCGGACGATGTAAAGGAACAGCTTGCACGGCTCGCGAATGATTTCGGGGTGGATGAGATAGTAGTAACGTGTATGACTTACGCGCAGGAGGATAGGGTGCGGTGTTTAGAGTTGCTGAAGGGGTAGTTGTTTCTCGCCAGGTTTTTCATGTGAAGTTTTTCACGCAATTGCTTTGTGCTGTGCACTTCGCAACGCAAAGGAGCAAGGACGCAAAGCCTTGTTTGTGTGTTGCCTTTAAATTGTTCATAGCCTTATTGCGATACACATTTGTGAAAGCAATAAGGCTATGATTTTTTAGAGGTCTTAAAAGCCGAACCGCTCCTTGCGTCCTTGCTACTTTGCGTCTTCGCGTGAAGCATAAAGCACACTTTCGCGTGAAACCTACTTCACCCCATGCATCAACTTCTTCAGCAACGGATTCAGCACAAACAATATCAGCGCGCCCGTAGCCGGCACCAGCGTGAAAATGAGGAAGAAAGTGGAAAGCGAATACGCTTCCGTGATTTTATCAATCATACCACCCATTGTACCTGCAGCTTTGTTGCCGATGGCGATGGCCAGGTACCAGATGCCGAACATAATCGCGATCATTCTTGCGGGCACCAGCTTACTTACATAAGAAAGTCCTACAGGAGAGATACACAGTTCGCCCAAAGTGTGGAACAGGTAAGCGAGAATGAGCCAGATCATACTAACGGAGGCTACTTTGGCGCCTTGCGGAATTTCGGAGGAGCCGAAGGCGAGGAAGCCGAAGCCCAGGCCCAGCAGCAACAATCCAATGCCGAACTTCACGGCACCGCTGGGGTTAAACTTACTCTCCCATAGTTTGGAGAAAAGCGGCGCGAACGTGATGATGAAAAGTGAATTCAGGATACCGAACCAGGTGGCGGGCACCTCGGTACCCGTTGCGGAGAATTGTTTGGAGAGCATCCAGATCACAATGCCCCAGATCAGGATAAAGCTGAGCGAAAGAATAATATTAGCCAGTGCGTATTTGGCGAAGGTCTGCTGGAAGAGTTTGAACAATACGTAGGAGATAATGCCCAGCGGAACAATGGTGATTAGTGTGTTGATGATTTTGAAAGCCATTGCACTCGCACCTTCCAGAGAGCGATTGGTATAATCGCCTGCGAAGATGGTCATGGAGCCACCAGCCTGTTCAAATGCCGCCCAGAAAAACACGGTAAAGAACGCGAATATCACCACGGCGATCATTCGGTCTCTTGTGATGCGGTCGTAGCGGATGATCCGACTGATCAGGATAAATACAAAGATGAGCACGGCGGTTACAATGGCGAAAGTATCACCTGGGTTTCCACCCACCGTAAAGTTGAAGAAATTGTATTCAGATATCTTCGACATCGGATCGTTGATGATCCAGAGCAGGCCGGTGATGGCCACAATTGCAATGAGGAACAGGTCTATTTTGGTGAATGGGTTCAGTTTATCTCCGTTCTCATCCACCGTTTTTTTCACAGCAGAAGTATCCGTGTTTTTTTCCGGCTTCAGACCAACATTCCCGAAGATATTCTGGGAGAAATAAAACTGCAACATACCGAAGAACATGAAGATTCCGGCGAGTCCGAAGCCCCAGCTCCAGGAAAACGTTTCCCCGATGTATCCGCAGAGCATGATGCCCAGGAAGGCGCCGGCGTTCACACCCATATAGAATATAGTATAGGCGCCGTCTTTTTTATCAGGATGGTCCTTATACATATTGGAAACGATAGAGGTCATGTTGGGTTTGAAGAAACCATTCCCGATTACCAGCAGGAAAAGCCCGAGGTACATGAAGAACTGCGTTTCGAACGCCATGGAAGCGTGTCCCAGTGTCATTAATGTGGCGCCCACTACTACCGCCCATCGGTAGCCGATGATTTTGTCTGCCACATAGCCGCCTAAAATGGTGGTGAGGTAAGCGAGGGATGTGTAGGAGCCATACAATGCCAGCGCGTTCTCCCGTGGCCATCCCCAGCCGGGGTTATCGCCGAGAATCGAGGACGTAAGGAACAGTACAAGCAGGGCGCGCATGCCGTAGTAGGAGAACCTTTCCCACATTTCGGTGAAGAACAACACGAACAGTCCGGAAGGATGCCCTAATACTTTTGATTTGAAAAAATCATTGGTTTCAAAGTTCATAACTAATCAGATTGATGTTTTTATTTAACGCCGTGCATGTATTTCTTAAGGAAGGGAGAGAGCAGGAGCAGCAGTCCTCCAGAGATCAGGCCCACGATAAACAGGAACCAGAACAATTCGGAATAGGCGTTCAGCGATGCTTTCACATCGGTTACCACGCCGCCCACAGTTTCCACGCTGGCGATATTGGCCAGCACCGCGGCGATGAATTCCGAACCTGCGGTGGCCAGGAACCAGGCGCCCATCATAAAGCCCACAATGCGGGGAACGGACAATTTGGTTACGGCTGAAAGTCCTACGGGAGAAAGTGATAGTTCGCCCAGGGTATGGAACAGGTAGGTGAGGACGAGCCATACCAGCGGTACTTTACCCAGACTATCCGCGTTTTTGATGCCCAGCACCAGCACACCGAAGCCGATTCCCGCGAAAAGCAGTCCCATCGCGAACTTCACCGGTGTATTGGGTTCCATTTTTTTCTTCGCCAGTTTGATCCACAGCCAGGCGAGTACCGGGGCGAGCAATATAATAAAGAGTGAATTGAGGGATAATATCTGGCTGGCTTTCACTTCTGTGCCTAAAACGTTGCGGTCCACCACACGGTCAGCGAACAGGTTCATGGATGTGTAGGCCTGTTCGAAGAGCGCCCAGAATACCACGGTAAATATGATCAGTATCAGCAGCACCAGCATCTGTCCTTTTTCCTGGGGCGAACACTTCCGCAGGATGAACCAGAGCAGGAAGGCCACCACCGCGATGGATACGGCCGATAAGATAGTGCCCACCACATGGTGGTACTGCACCAGTTGCCAGCAAACGAAAACACCTGCGAGGGAAAGAATATAGATCAGCCATTCCCGGTTGATGCCAACAGGCGTTTTTTGTTTGAGCAGCGCCGGGTCCTTGGGTTCGGCCTTACCCATCAGGAATTTCTGTCCCCAGATGAATACGATCAGTCCCAGGAGCATCCCGATGCCTGCCGCGCCAAAGCCATAGCGCCAGCCGTAGGTTTCCCCCAGCCATCCGCACAACAGGGTTGCGATGAACGAACCGGTATTGATGCCCATATAAAATATAGTGAACCCGGAATCCCTGCGGGGATCGTCTTTTTCATACAAAGCGCCCACTATTGTGGAGATATTGGGTTTCAGGAATCCCACACCCATGATGATGAGTCCCATGGAAAGGTAGAACACCTGTATGGCCGATTCATCCCTCACCACATTGCCTGCGGCATCGTAATAGGCCTGGAAGCCTTCCACGGCCATGCCGAGGTGTCCGAGTACCAACAGAATGGCGCCGAAGATCACGGCTTTCCGGAAACCGAGGTATTTATCGGCCAGCAGCCCACCCAGAATGGGCAATGCGTAAACGAGTGCTGCGTAGTTGCCTACGATCTCGTTGCCTGCTTTGTCGGTAAAAAAATGGTATTTGGTAAGGTAGAAGATCAGGAGGGCTTTCATGCCGTAGAAAGAGAACCTTTCCCACATTTCGGTAAAAAAGAGCACAAATAGACCGGGTGGGTGCCCGGCAATAGTCCGCTGCCCCAATGCAGGGTTAGGTGAATTCATACGCAGGTTGCAAAAATGTTGACAATAAAATAACGGGGCGTAAAATACTGATTAATTTGACGAATTTCGTGGCTCATTTACGGTTTATGAATATTTTACTGATAGGATCCGGCGGGCGTGAACACGCACTGGCCTGGAAATTAACGCAAAGCAAGGATTGTGATCAACTCTTTATAGCCCCCGGAAATGCGGGTACTTCTTGCTGCGGCACCAACCTGAACATCGGTGTTTCCGATTTTGAAGGATTGAAAGCCGCCTGCCTGGAACACCAGGTGGGTTTGGTAGTGGTGGGGCCGGAAGAACCACTGGTGAAAGGGATTGTAGACTTTTTTAAGGCCGATGGCGCACTGGCCCATATCCCGGTGATCGGTCCTGCAGCTTATGGCGCGCAACTGGAAGGCAGTAAGGCTTTCGCCAAGGCTTTTATGCAACGGCACAATATTCCCACAGCGGCTTACGCTGAATTTACAGCCGATAATTATGAAGCAGGAGTAGCTTACTTACA
>CAMLPA010000019.1 GCA_946481605.1 uncultured Flavihumibacter sp.
AACATCCCTTTGTTTTTGAAAAGTACTGCAAAAATCGCCCGACCCTGCAAAGGTAGCTGAATGTAATAAACCGGTAAAACTCCCGAATTCGTAAACAGTAACCCGGAAATAGCCAGTACCTTTGCGGCTTTACAGCTTTATTTTGGGAAAGAACACAGTAAACATAGCATTGGTGGGCAACCCGAACAGCGGAAAAACTTCGCTTTTCAACACGCTCACCGGGATGAATCAGAAAGTGGGGAACTTCCCCGGCGTTACCGTAGATAAGAAAACAGGTTCCTGCAAAATCGCGGACAACCTCGATTCCACGATTATCGACCTGCCGGGAACCTATAGTTTATACCCACGCCGCGAGGACGAATGGGTGGCCTACCGTGTATTAATGGACCAGGACACGCAGATCAAACCCGAAATGCTGATCCTCGTGGCCGATGCCAGCAACCTCAAAAGAAACCTGCTCTTCTGCTCCCAGATCATCGACCTCAAAATACCTGTGGTGATCGCCCTTACCATGATGGACATCGCCCGGAAAAAAGGCATCTCCATTGATGTACCCGCTTTGGAACGCGAACTCGGCGTACCTGTTATTGCCGTGAATCCACGCAAAAACAAAGGTATTCCGCAGTTGAAAAAGGCCGTGGAACAAACGGTTCAACACCTGTATAAAACACCGCTCCGCGATTTTATTGAGAACAGGCAACTCGCGGAAAACGCCATAGGAACCGTGCAGGAGATTTTCCCCGAAGCCAGCGACTACAAAGCAATTCATTACCTGATCAACCACGAATCTTTCGACCTGAAACAGGATATACAGGCAAAAATTGAACAGGCAGAAAAAGACAATCAATTCAATCCCACCAAAACACAGGCGGAAGAAATTATGCAACGGTACACCCGCATCAGGGGTATCATGCACCAGAGTGTTTCCCAGCCCGATCCCATTCAGAAAAACCTGTTCACCGAAAAACTGGACAACATTTTACTACACCGTCGCTGGGGTTATATCATTCTACTAGCGGTATTGTTCCTGCTTTTCCAAAGTGTTTTCTGGATCGCATCCTACCCTATGGACTGGATTGAAACCGGCTTCGCCTGGCTAACGGAAACAACAGCCACCGTACTTCCCGAAGGATGGTTCTCGGACCTGATCGTGAACGGGTTTATCGCAGGACTAGGCGGTATCGTGATATTTGTTCCACAGATCATGATACTTTTCGGACTGATCACCTTACTAGAAGACACAGGTTATATGGCCCGCATCAGTTTTATGACCGACCGGCTCATGCGCCAGGTGGGCATGAACGGGAAAAGTGTGATGCCCATGATCAGCGCATTTGCATGTGCGGTTCCAGCCATCATGAGTACACGGAACATTGAAAATAAAAAAGAACGCCTGCTTACCATACTGGTTACACCGCTGATGAGTTGCTCCGCCCGGTTACCCATCTACGTAATCATGATCGCCCTCATTATTCCGGATACAAAAGTATTGGGCATCTTCAGTTTACAGGGACTGGTAATGATGGCGCTTTACCTCATGGGACTGGTGATGAGCCTTATTGTGGCCTGGGTTTTCAAATGGTTCATCAGGATCAAAGAGAAAAGTTTCTTTATCCTGGAACTCCCTGTTTACCGCTCTCCCAGATGGAACACCATTTTCCTGACCATGTTCCAGAAGGCCAAAATATTCGTGGTGGATGCAGGTAAGGTAATTATGGTGATCAGCCTTATCCTTTGGGTGCTGAGCTCCTACGGGCCATCCGGTAAAATGGAAGCTGTGCAGGCAAAGTACGAGCAACTGGAACAACAACCTGGTGTAGATGTGGAGGGCCTAGAGAAACAAAAATCGGGTGAACTTCTGGCCAATTCTTATGCCGGTATTCTCGGTAAATCTATAGAACCAGCCATTGAACCATTGGGTTACGATTGGAAGATTGGCATCGCGCTGATCACCTCTTTTGCGGCTCGCGAAGTTTTTGTAGGAACCATGGCCACGCTTTACAGTGTTGGCGATGAAGACGAAAACAGCCCTTTGCTCCGCGACAAAATGCGGCAGGCTACTTTTGAAGACGGCAGCAAGGTGTACACCTTCGCAACCGGTATGTCTCTACTTGTATTTTATGTACTGGCCATGCAATGTATGAGCACCCTCGCCGTGGTAAAAAGAGAAACCAAAAGCTGGAAATGGCCCATGGTACAACTTACCTACATGACCATACTGGCCTATGTACTAAGTTTGATAACTTACCAGGCTTTAAGTTAATCACCACGCGGTATTGCGCTGAATCGTATTTCTTACCTGGCTGTAAATGCTGCGGTACAATTCATTCAACAACACATAACGGTTGGGAATTACGTAACGCCTGCTTACAAGGATTGCATCCTGTTCGGTGAGCGCCCTGCTGTCTCCGGTTACTGAAGCGGTTTCGATAATGTACTCTGTACTTGCGGGAATCGTGTTCCAGGAAATATTTTTCTGTTCCCTGATATCGCGGATGTTGAGTTCCAGGTCTCCTCTTGCCGTGAAAATCCTTTTGGTGATCTTTAATTTCGCGGTAACCGTAACATCTTCGTCCTTTTTAGTGGTTGGATTTTTCTGTTTGATGGTTTTTGAACGGTCCACATCGTAACTACTGATGGCCGGCGACATATTGAAGAAAAGATTCCGCCAACCGGATTCTACCACTACGGATGGATTTACGTTTGAATTTCGTGCATCCGTTTCCGTGAAATAACGCGCGCCGTTGCTGTTACCATAGTTACCACCAAGATCCTGTACCAACTGTCTTTCCAGGTTATTGTTTATCGGAACACCGAAGTTCCAAACGGGGAACTCATTAAAAGTCATATCGGTTACCACTACGTCCACTGTTCCCAGCTCCAGGGCCTCCTGGATTTTTGCTTTTGAATCTTTGTAATCGGGAATATACTGCTGGCTCCTCCTGAACAGGTTCCAGGATTCTTTCAGTGCCGCGCGGTCGCCCACACGCATCATTTCTTCTCCTTTCCTGTAATAAAATTCAGCTGCGTTTTCTTTCGTCTGGTTCAGTTCAGTAGAAAAATTCACTGGTTTTACCAATTGTGCCATGGCCAGCGAACTGTTGATGGCGAAATAAATATTCTGAAGCGAAGTGTATTCCTGCACCAGTCCATCCCATTTGGTATCGTATGTACTGGCGTTCAGTTGTTCAATATTGTTCAGGTGCCTTTGTTTGGAATCGGCATACAGGTAAGCGAGATCGTTGCGGGCGTTCTTATTGGCCGGATCTTTTACCAGCGCATTGATGGCTTTAAAAAGTTCTTTGTCTTCGGTATTGGATGCTCTGAATTTGTTTCCTCCTCCGCAGGAAAAGAAAATCACGGTACATGCAAGCAGAAAAAAACGGATCATAGATGGATTTTAAGGGGTCATTTACAGACGGAAATTCACCACAAAATAATCCAAACCCGGAAATATTTCTCTATAACCCGAATTGTTTGCTGATCTCGAGCATCCTGTCGATGGGTTTCTTGGCCGCGAGGCGGAGTTGTTCATCCATCGTGATTTCCGGTGTTTCGTACTTCATACAGAGGTACAACTTTTCCAGGGTGTTCAGCTTCATGTGCGGGCAGTCGTTGCAGGCACAGGAATTATTCGGCGGAGCGGGAATGAAAGTTTTGTGGGGTGATTCTTTCTGCATCTGGTGCAGGATACCCGTTTCCGTAGCTACGATGTATTCTTTTGCGTCATCGGTCTGGGTATATTTCAGCAATCCGGTGGTGGAGCCGATATGGTCCGCGATACGGAGGATGGGTTCCTCACATTCGGGGTGCGCAATGATTTTCGCGTTGGGATGCCTTTGTTTGAGTTTGGTGATTTTCTCCAGGGAGAATATTTCGTGCACCATACAGGCGCCGTTCCAGAGCACCATATCCCTTCCGGTCTTTTTCACCAGGTAGGCACCTAGGTTTTTATCGGGCGCGAAAATGATCTTTTGGTCCTTTGGCAGACTTTCCACGATTTTCTCCGCGTTGGAAGAGGTACAAATGATGTCGCTGAGCGCTTTAATGCCCGCTGAGCAGTTGATATAAGAAATAACGAGGTGGTCTGGGTATTTCTGTTTGAAGGCCTTAAACAGCTCCGGAGGGGCCGAATCGGCGAGGGAGCATCCCGCGTTCAGATCGGGCAGTAATACTTTTTTGGAAGGATTCAGGATCTTCGCTGTTTCCGCCATAAAATGCACGCCGGCAAAAACAATAATATCGGCATTGGTTTTCTCTGCCTGTTGCGCCAGGCCCAGGCTATCCCCGATGTAGTCGGCCACATCCTGGATATCCGGTTCCTGGTAATAGTGCGCGAGCAATATGGCGTTCTTTTCTTTCTTCAGCTTTTCGATCTCCGCAAACAGGTCAAGCGTTGGGTCCACCTCCACCTCCAGGAAACCTTTTTTCGAAACTTCGGCCACCGCTTTTTCCATGTTCAAAACTTCCATAGTATATATTATTAGTTATCTTTTTTAATTAACCCACTATTACTATTATGGTTGTGGATTCGTGGAAAGATTATTTTTAAAACATTTGGAATTGCAAAGGTACTGGGTTTATCCACTATTTTCCACATCTCATTCACATTTAGCTTTCCAGTAAAAACGTGCTTTTGAGTGGCTTATCCCCAACTGTGGACTCAAAATGGGTGCCCGGAACTTTTTTGCGCTTTCCTTCCATTTTTGGTGTGAATGAAGCCTTGATAATTGGTGCGGTATTTCTGAAGAAGCTGAACCAGCTCCAAAAACCCGGTATTTATTCCACCTGTTTCCACGTCCGGAAGGTTCGGAACCGGGGTTTATCCACAGGAAAACAGGTTCATTCACACCCGATGTGGATATCCGTAAAGCACCGTTAAAATACGGATCAGTAACCGGTGTTTTCCACAATTTGTGAATATTCTTTTTTATCTATATTTGCCCCTCACTCAAAAAAGTAATACATACAACGATTATGTCGATTATTCAGACTATCAGAGACCGTGCCGCAGTGATTATGATTGTGATCATTGCCATCAGCTTGATCGCCTTCATTCTGCAGGATGCCTTTTCAGGCCGTGGAGGAATGGGAAGCCAGTCCACTACTATTGGTAAAGTAAACGGAAGAGAAGTGGATTATGTGGAATTCCAGAAAATGGTGGATGCCCAGGAAGCGCAGTATGCGCAGTCTGGAATGCCCGTTAATGAATCTACCCGCCAAACGATCCGTGAGAATGTTTGGAACCAGTTCATTGGTGAAGAACTCCTGACCGCCGAAACAAAAGAACTCGGTATGCAGGTGAGCCCTAAAGAACTGAACGATATGTTCTTTGGAGACAATCCTCCACAGGACCTCCGCCAGCAATTCACGAATCCTGAAACCGGCCAGTTCGACGGAGAAGCGCTGAAAGCCGCCATCCGTAACCTGAAGTCTCAGAAAAATACACCACAGGCCAAGCAGTTCGCGGAACAATACATCCCCGCCATCGGCAAAAGCAGGCTCCAGGAAAAATATTTTTCCCTGGTATCCTCCGCTTCCTACGTGCCCAAATGGATGATTGATAAAATGGCCAGCGACAACAGCGCTATCGCGAATATCTCCTTTGTGAATGTGCCTTACGCCACCGTTTCAGACTCTACCGTAAAAGTTTCTGACGATGACATTAATAAATATGTAAGCGCGCACAAAGAACAATACAAACAAGAGAAAACAAGAAGCATCATATATGTTGCCTTCGATGCCGCTCCTTCCGGAAAAGATACTGCCGAAACACTCGCGCAGATCCAGCAGTTGAAAGAAGAATTTACTACCACGCCTGAAACAGAGCAATTCCTGAACAGGGTTGGTACCGAAAGCCCCTTCTTCGATGGGTATGTACTGAAATCCAAACTCCAGGTGGTGAATGCGGATACCATCCGTTCACTGGCCCCTGGCCAGATTTATGGTCCTTACCTGGATGGTGGAAATTTTGTGTACGCCAAAATGCTCAGCTCCCGCAGCATTCCGGATAGCGTAAAATGCCGTCATATACTGATCAGTACCCAAACCGGATTACCTGATTCTTCTGCCAAAGCAAAAATCGATAGCATCGCAGGTGCCATTAAGGCCGGTGCTGATTTTAAAGCCCTTGCTGAAAAATACAGCGATGATCCCGGAAGCAAGTCTAACGGTGGTGAATACGAATTCTCCTCGCTCAACTTCGCCAGCCTGGCAAAGGAGTTCGCGGAAACAGTATTCTATGGTGCAGTCGGCGACAAGAAAGTGGTGAAAACACAATTCGGTTACCATTATATAGAGGTAATCAGTCAGAAAAACTTTGAGACGGCTTATAAAATTGCTTATCTCGCCAAACCCATTCTTGCCAGCAACGAAACAGAAACCACTGCGAGCAATGCGGCCACCCAGTTCGCCGGAGACGCACGTTCCCTTTCTTCTTTTAAGGATAATGTGAAGAAACAAGCGTTGCAGGAATTTGTGGCGGCTGATATTAAAGAAAATGATTTCGCTATTCCAGGTGTTGGTCCTTCCAGAGAACTCGTTCAGAAAGTTTTCGGAGCCGATAAAGGTGATGTGCTCGAACCCGTGAATGTTGGCGATAAATATGTGGTAGCCGCTGTAACCGAAGTAAATGCTGAAGGAACTATGTCTGCGGCCAAAGCCCGTCCGTTGGTGGAAATATTCGTCCGCAACGAAAAGAAAGCGGAAGAAATCCGTAAGAAACTTGGCAATGCCGCCACCCTGGAAGCCATCGCAGGTGCTTCAGGTACACAGGTATTGCGTGCAGACAGCGTATCCTTCGCCAGCACCTTCGTACAGGGCGCAGGTTCTGAACCCAAGCTCGTAGGTATGGCCTTCAACAAAGCGAATGTTAACAAGGTATCTCCGCTCATCAACGGAACTTCCGGCGTATTCGCGGTTAAAACTGAGAGCATCGGTGCCAAAGGAAACGACGCCATGAACCCACAGCAAATGAAAGAGTCCGCACAAATGCAGATGAAACAATTCGGTGGCCGTTCCGCATTGGAAGGACTGAGAAAATCAGCTACCATTAAAGACAACAGGTCTAAGTTCTTCTAAGGAAGCATCGTATTATATTGAGTGAAAGAGAACGCCCCGTATGGGGCGTTTTTGTTTTTCCCGCAATCGTGTGCTGCCAAGCAGCACACGGCGCACTGCTTCGTACCTCGCAGGCGCAACGTTAAACGCTGATAGCGTTATTTCTTCTTGTTTTTTTTAGAAAATTCACGCTAAGACGCAAAGGAGCCAAGACGCAAAGGGCTGCTCTGTTAAGGAGGGCTGGCTTTATGTACACTATCGCAACATGCACTATATGCCACATCTTCAGAAGGGAAAAAGAAAACATTACCCCCTTTCAAAATAAATCAACCGGAAATTGAATAGCGCTCTAACTTTGCGCCTCCGCGTTGCGAGGCACGAAGCAATGCGTGACATAAACCACAAAAAACATAAACCGCTCCAAACACAAACAACGCTTTGCGTCGTGGTGTCGTTGCGTGAAATAAACCCACAAAAAACGTAACCGGATCAAACACAAACAACGCCTTGCGTCCTTGCTCCCTTGCGTCTTTGCGAGGAAATAGACAATGCATCTCAGCGTGAAAAAAATATAACTCTTACAGGCAATTACACCAATTCCACACTCCTTTCACGATACCAGATATTTTCTCCATATCTCCCCCTGAAATCTTAAACCTCAACGCACCTGCATTGTCTTTCACCTGTTGAGCGTTCCGCGCGCCGGCCAGCACACAACCAATCGCGGGCTGGTTCATGGTCCAGTTCAACACAAGCTGCGCCAGCGTTGCATTGTATCCTTCTGCAATGGGACGAAGTTTCGCCAGCATGGCATTTGCACGGTCTATATTTTCGGGTGTATAGTATTTGTTACCCTCCCGGCTATCGCCTTCTCCGAAAACGTGATCACGCTTAATCTTTCCTGTGAGTAAACCCCTTTGCAACGGACTGTAGGCGATGATGCTGATGTTTTCTTTCAAAGCCTGTGGAACAACTTCTGCTTCAATATCCCGGTTCAGCATACTGTAGGGAACCTGGTTGGATGCGATGCGGTAAGTAGAAAGCGCTTCGGAAACCAGTGCAGCGTTATAATTACAAACACCGCCGGCACGAATCTTTCCCTGATGCTGCAATGTTTCCAGGGCTTCCATGGTTTCGGCGACAGGTGTGGTGCCATCGGGCCAATGAATCTGGAGCAGGTCGATATAATCTGTGCGCAGCCTTTTTAAGCTGGCTTCACATTCTTCGATCACGCGCTTTTTGGAGGAATACTTATAAATTTTCAGCGGAGCGCCTTCGTTGCTTTTTGTATCGAAGAAATATTCTCCTTCGGCGGTTTCCCAGTTGAGTCCGAATTTAGTAAGTAGTTCATATTGATCACGCGGTACTCCTTCCAATGCTTTTCCAACCAGTTCCTCACTTCTTCCAAAACCGTAAACTGGCGCGGTATCAATGGTGGTGATGCCGTTTTCGAGTGATGCTTTGATGGCTTCAATGGCCTCTTGTTCATCCGCTCCGCCCCACATCCATCCTCCGATGGCCCAGGCGCCGTAAGCGATCGGGGTAACTTTTACTGCTGATGTGCCCAATGTTCTTCTTTCCATAACTTGATATTTGTATCTGCAAATTACAGCAAACCCGCCTTTATGTTCGCCACAGAGTTCTGTATCTTTAGACTTCACAAAAAATGAACATGCAGACGATCAGAACCCTTAACGCACGGAAACGCATCGCCCTCGTGGCCCACGATAATAAAAAGAAGGACCTCATAGAATGGGCCAAATACAACAAAGCCGCCCTGGCGCGCCACGAATTGTATGCCACTGGTACCACAGGCAAAATGATGGAAGAAGAACTGGACCGACCTGTGCGTAAACTGATGAGCGGTCCCCTTGGCGGCGACCAGCAAATCGGCTCCATGATCGCACAGGGGGAAGTGGATGTGCTCATCTTCTTCTGGGATCCCATGGAGCCTCAGCCCCACGATCCGGATATCAAAGCCTTGTTGCGCCTTGGTGTGGTGTGGAATATCCCTATGGCTTGTGACCGCGCTACGGCCGATTTTATGCTCACATCTCCATTGATGCACCAGGAATACAATACGCAGGTGCCGGATTACCAGGCGTATCTTTCAAGGAAAGTCTGACCAACAGGGGATTCCCGGATTATCTTTCCTTCATTTCAAATGAATCGCCATGCGCAGAACGCTTATCCTTATCTGTTCTTTCATCGCCATCAATTGCAAAGCGAATATACCCGACTCCATTCCCTGGAACCGCCTGGTAGAACAGATGCAACGTTTCCACAACAGGGAAAGCGCCGACTCATTCATGACCCTGCTGAGCCCGAATTTTTTAAAAGCCGTTCCGCCAGAAAAATTCAGGGAAACACATAAAATGCTGAAGGACCAGCTCGGAGAATGGAAAAACAGCGCCAAAAGATCATCAACTGGTAAAAATGGAAAGTACCTCGTGGAAACAAGTTCCATGAAACTCATACTGGACCTTTATGTTGATGATTCCGCTAAAATTGAAGGGTATTTTTTCGCACCCTTCAACGGGGAAAAGAAAAACACCGGAATTAGTGCGGCCAACCCGATGCGTACAAAAGTCGATTCGCTTGCCGATAAACAATTGAGGGAATACCTTTCGATCCCCGGTACAAAAGGCGTTAGCGTAGCGTTCATTGATGGCGACCAAACCAGCTTTTACAACTATAGTGATGCGGCCGAACCAATGCCTGATAGTCTGACAATTTATGAAATCGGTTCTATCACCAAAACGTTCACGGCCAATATGCTGGCGCAACTGGTATTGGAGGGGAAGATGAAGTTGAATGATCCGATCAACAAATACCTTCCGGATTCAGTAAAGCCGCAGGTTTTTAAAGATACGGCCATCACGGTTGTATCCTTAAGCAATCATAGTTCCGGATACCCGGAAGTGCCGCCAACACTGGCGTTGACACCCGGCTTCAATATGCAGGATCCATTTGCGCATTTTTCGAAAGCAATGCTCATGCATTTCCTGAACCATTTTAAGCCCTACCGCAGCGCCGGAACTAAGTTCCAGTATTCCAACCTGGCAGTGGGTTTATTGGGGAACCTTATCGAAAATGTTGCGGGAGCGCCTTATGAGCAACTCTTACAAAAGATGATTACTGGTCCTTTAAAGATGACCTATACCACCATTACCATTGACGAAAAAACGAAGTCCCGCCTGGCTTCCGGCCATAACGATGCCGGGAACATTACCCAGCCCTGGAACTTGGCCGCATTCCAGGCTGCGGGCGCCATCCGCTCCAATACGGTGGACCTTGTTAAATATACCCGGGCACAATGGGACGAAAAAGCTCCTGGCTTTGCGGCCATAAAACTTACGCACCAACAAACAGCATCCGATCCGGCCATTGGACTGGGCTGGTTCCTGCTGAAAAAAGAAGGCTCAGATGAACTGATCACCCACAACGGCAAAACGGGCGGATTCGGCTCCTATCTCATTTTAAATCCGGCAAAAAAGAAAGCATTCATTTTTCTGTTCAACAGCACCGCCGGTTCCTCCCAGGGGAAATGGATGCAACCGCTTATTGATGTTATTCGCTGACCGCAAGATTAACACGACATTGCCGCCCCAACTTTCAAAATGCCCTATATTTGTATATCGAAATAAAGAACATGAGTGAAGTATTTGTAAATAAAGTGGCCGAAAGTGGTATCCTCACCCTTGACCTGGAACAGTATCTTCCCAAAGAAGAAATCGCGGTATTCGACATCAAGGGGTATCTTTTTATGGAACTGATCCTGAAAGAGAAAGATTTCCGTGCCGCGCTCCAATCGCTCGACTGGAGCGTTTACGAAGGAAAAAACGTGGCGGTGACCTGTTCTGCCGATGCGATTATTCCCGTTTGGGCCTATATGCTGATTACGGTGTACCTGCAGCCGGTTGCGAAGGAGGTGTTTTTTGGTACCGAAGAAGAAATGAAAAAAACGCTCCTGTTGCGTAATATAGCTGAGTTGTCAGCAGATGATTTCACCGACAAACGTGTGGTGGTGAAAGGCTGCGGCGACGTGGAGATTGGTCCTTTCGCCTACCTGGAAGCCACAAAGAAATTACGTCCGGTGGCTAAAAGTATCATGTATGGAGAACCGTGCAGCACCGTTCCTATTTTTAAAAAGAAACCCGGAGGGGCCGTTTAAAACCAGCCTCTCTTTTTAAATATCCACAACATCCATATCGGCACCAACACCATCAGACTCATCGCGATGTAAAAACCGTTCTGGTGGTGGAGGTAAGGTATCCGGTCAAAATTCATCCCAAAGATACCTCCGATTACAGTAGCCGGGGCCATCAGACAGGTTACGATGGCCATTACTTTCATCACCTCGTTCATTTTCAGGTTCACATTGCTCACGTAAAGGTCCTGGAGGTTCATCATCACATCCCGGTAGTTCTCTGCGAGATCGTTGGCCTGTAGAATATGGTCGTAAATATCTTTGAAGTATTTCGTGGTGCGTTCGGCGAGTAAGTCGCTTTCGCTTCTTACAAAACCATGGATCAGTTCTCTTACTGGCGCGATATTACGTTTCAGAACAATGAGTTCCTTCCGGAGCCGGTTGATGCGTGCCAGGCTCTTCGTATTGCTGTTCCGGATCACCTCTTCTTCGATCATTTCAATTTTATCGCCCAGTTTTTCCATGACCAGGAAATAATTATCCACGATCAGGTCCAGCATGGTGTAACAGATATAATCGGCGCCTGCGTTCCTGATTTTACTGGAGGGGATTTTCAGCCTTTCGCGCAACGGATCGAACACATCCCGCGAAGGATCTTCCTGGAAGGAGATCACGAAATGTTTGCCCAGTGCGATGCTGATCTGCTCCTGCTCTACGGTGCCTGCCGTTTCATTGAAATAAAGCATGTTCAGCAAACAGAAAAGCACATCATCAATTTCATCCATTTTCGGCCGCTGACCCAGGCTTAGTATATCTTCTTCCAACAGCGGGTGCACGCGGAACTCCTGGCAAACCCTTGCTATATCTCCTTTCCGGATGCCATCAATATTGATCCAGTGCACGTGCTTTCCATTGTGTGCAAAGCGGACACATTCGTTGATATCGGTAAAAAGGTGTTCTTTGAATTCATGCGCATTGAATTCATAAACAGAAATCCGCACTTCGGGCGCATCGATCCGTGTGGTGGGCTGAACGGGATTTACGTTCAGGATTTCCCTTGTGCGCCTCGTATTAAAAATGGGAAGAACAAGGTTGATATAATCAGTGTACCGCATGAGATAAAGTTAAGGAATACAAGCTGCCGCGCGTTTGGTCAGATCATTTCTCTCGCTTTTTCGAGGTCTTGTGGTGTATCTATATTGATGCCCATTTTTTCCACCACCACCATTTTGAGCTGGATGCCGTGTTCCAGGTAACGGAGACATTCGATTTTTTCTGCCTCTTCGAGCGGGGTCATGGGCCAGGACGTGAACTTCATAAGGGCAGTTTTCCTGAAAGCGTACACGCCTTTGTGTTGGTAATGGGTGATCGTAATATCGTTGTTGCGCGGAAAAGGGATAACACTGCGTGAAAAAAGCAGCGAGTTGTTGTGCTGGTCCACCACCACTTTTACGTTGTTGGGGTTTTGTATTCTTTCGGGATCATCCATCACTTCCATCATGGAAGCGACCTGCACATTCTGCCCCTCTTCTCCCTGGAAGGCGTTCAGCAAACGGGCGAGCGCGTCCTTGTTCACGAAGGGTTCATCGCCCTGCACGTTCAGTACAATTTCCACGTCCATATCGGCCACGGCTTCTGCTATGCGGTCGCTGCCACTTTCGTGTTCACGGATGCTCCGGCGTACATTTCCGCCGTTCGCGCTGATCTCTTCAAAAATGATATCGCTGTCGGTTACCACCCAAACCTCATCGAACAGTCCGGTGGCTACCGTATTATCATAGGTATGCCGGATGATGGTTTTATCACCCAGTGTTTGCATCAGTTTGGCGGGAAATCGTGTGGCGGCATAACGCGCCGGGATCATGGCGATGGTTTTCATGCCGTAAAAATAATGAACTACTGCTTCCGGAATGGCGCTTTCATTAATCCTGAAAAGTTTTCATCTTCCTCATTCGGGTAATACCGGTCCAGGCCATACCTGATGTTAGAAGGATGAAGCCGTAAGAAGGTGCCGAGCAGCCGGTCCCAGATCGCGAAAACCGCCCCGTAATTAGAGTCGGTATAAGGTTGTTTCCAATGGTGGTGCACCTTGTGCATATTGGGAGAAACAAAAATGAAGCTGAGGACGCGATCCAGTTTTCCAGGCAAACTGATATTGGCGTGGGTGAACTGTGTGGCCAGCACAAGAAAGGTCTGGTAAATCATCACCGCATACATGGGCGCTCCCGACACCACAACGCCCGCGAGGAAAAAAACGCCGCGAAAAACGCTTTCCACTGGGTGGTGACGCAAGCCGGTGGTTACGTCCACATTGTTGTCTGCGTGATGGATCACATGAAACCGCCACATCCACGGCACCTTGTGTTCCGTAACGTGAACGAGCCATCCGCCGAAAAAATCGAGGGTAAGCGCAGCGATCAGAATAGTGAGCCAGACAGGTGTTTGGAGCCAATGAACAATACCAAAGTTTTCCGCGGAACAGAAGTCACTCAGCATAACGATAAGTATCGCGAAACCGGTGTGCAATACAAGGTGCATCACGGTAAAAGAGAAGTTTACGGCAGCGTGCCGCCATTTTGTTTTCCGGTATTGCAGCCGCAGCAGTGGTATTGCCCCTTCTATCAGCCACAAGAGCAACATGCCGCTCACAAGGAACAACATGCGTTCCATGGGGCGTTGCTCCAGTGTCTGGAAATATTCGATGAAGGTGTTCATGGCAGGAATCGTATCCGGTAATTTACAAAAAAAAGAGGTTCCGTTGCCGGAACCCCTTTACAGTTGGATTGGGTTGACATTTAATTGTTCAGCATCAACGGCATTACCAGCATCAGCAATTCGGTATTTTCCGCGTTTTCAGCGGGTTTGATGATCCCGGCTTTGGTGGGAGTGGAAAGTTCCATCACCACTTCCTGGGTATCAGCGGCATTCAGCATTTCAATCAGGAATCGCGCGTTAAAGGCGATCTGGAGGTCTTCTCCATCGTACTGGCAGTGCATTCTTTCATTTCCTTCAAAAGAGAAATCCACATCCTGTGCAGCCAGTTGGAGTTCGTTCCCGCTGATGGTAAGGGCTACCTGGTTGGTGCTTTTGTTACTGAAAACACTCACGCGGCGCAGGGCGCTCTGGAAGTCGGATTTCAGCACCATCAGTTTGTAGGGGTTATCAGCAGGGATCACCACTTTGTAGTCGGGGAAACGTGCATCGATCAGGCGACACACCATTTGTGTGGAGCCATGCACCACGAAAAGGTGGTTGCTGTTATAAGAAACCGTGATCTCATCGGCGTTGTCCGGCAATGCGGCCTTCAGCAGGTTGAGCGGCTTCTTCGGAACGATGAACGAGTCAGCTTTTGGCGTAACAACATCCGTTCTTTTATAACGAACAAGGCGGTGCGCGTCGGTGGCAACGAATTGCAGACCGGTTTTATCCAGTTCGAAGAAAACACCGGTCATTGCGGGGCGAAGGTCGTCCGTGCTCACCGCGAAAAGTGTTTTATTGATGGCAGTTACCAAACCGGTACTTGTCATGGTGAAAGAGGTAGTATCATCAGCTACCGGCTCTTTCGGGAAATTATCCGGATTTTCCCCCATTACCTTGTATTTACCGTTGTCGCTGGTAATTTCAACGGAATAATTCTTATCGATGGTGAAAGTGAGGGGCTGATCGGGAATATTTTTAAGCGAATCCATCAGGATCTTGGCAGGGATACAGATGCGTCCTGATTCACGGGCCTCGATCTCCAGGCTGATGCGCATTACCGTTTCCAGATCGGTGGCCACCACGTTCAGTTTGTTCTTATCCACCTCGAAAAGAAAGTCTTCCAGGATGGGCAATACCGTATTTGCGTTGATAACGCCGCTGATCTGTTGTAAATGTTTCAGTAAAGCCGAAGATGAAACGATGAACTTCATGGGTTTAAAACTTTAGGAGCAAACCTACATTAAAATTTGAAAGCAAAGAACATACATTTAAAATATGTATAGCAGAAAGGCATACGGTGTTTTTCCCCCTCCCCGGTAGGTGAAATAACAGGCAAAAAAATTTGTTTCCTAAAATAATTAGGACTAGATTTGCTAAATAATTTAGTGTTGATAATTTGGCCTTGCCGGAAGCAGGCAAGTGGTAATTTTGATCAGCGGTGAATTTTACTAACCCATTAAAAAAGAAAAACGGATAATATGTCAAATGCGGAAAAACTGAAAGCGCTCAAGCTGACGATGGACAAGATCGATAAAGATTTTGGGAAAGGAAGCGTGATGATGATGAATGAAAAAGGGGAGCAACAGATTGAAACGGTTTCCACCGGCTCCATTGGTGTGGATACCGCATTAGGCATAGGCGGGCTGCCCCGCGGCCGTATCGTGGAAATTTACGGACCAGAATCTTCCGGTAAAACAACCATCGCCACACACGTGATCGCGGAAGCGCAGAAGAAAGGTGGCATGTGTGCGATAATAGATGCCGAACATGCTTTTGACAGTTCTTATGCCCGCAGACTGGGTGTGGATGTGGACAACCTTCTGATCTCTCAACCCGATTACGGAGAGCAGGCCCTGGAGATCGCCGACAGGCTGATCTTATCCGGCGCGCTGGATGTGGTGGTGATCGACTCAGTTGCGGCACTCGTACCGAAAGGAGAACTGGAAGGCGAAATGGGCGACAGCAAGATGGGCCTTCAGGCGCGTCTGATGAGCCAGGCACTGCGTAAACTCACGGCTACCATCGCCAAAACGAACACCATCTGCATATTCATTAACCAGCTCCGTGAGAAAATCGGTGTGATGTTCGGTAACCCCGAAACCACAACTGGTGGTAACGCGCTGAAGTTTTACGCTTCGGTAAGGATAGATATCCGCAGGATATCACAGATTAAGGATGGTGATGAGGCCATCGGTAACAGGGTGAAGGTGAAAATTGTAAAGAACAAAGTTGCGCCTCCTTTCCGCCAGGCAGAGTTTGATATCATCTTCGGAGAAGGAATATCTAAACTGGGCGAGATCATTGATATGGGGGTTGAAATGGGTGTGGTGCAAAAAAGTGGTTCCTGGTTCAGTTACGATTCCAATAAACTTGGCCAGGGCCGCGATTCTGTGAAGAATTTGCTGCGCGATAACCCCGAACTCGCCAACGAAATTGAAGGAAAGATAAGGGCAAAGATCGCTGAAGCGGCTGCTGGTGCGGTTTCTACCGCTGCGGCTGTTGCGCAGTAAGCAATCAGGCTAAATAAGCAGTTAAGCAATAAGATGTTGCCGCCGGGACTCCGGGGTCATAAAGATGGCTACGGTAACCGAATGGCTTGTTCCGGTCTCTGGAACACCACGGCTCAGAATAAATGAAGATACTCCACTGCCGGTTTTTACCGGTGTGGCCGGGTTAGTAAGTAAACGAAGGGTTGGGCCGGAAGGCTCAACCTTTTTTGTGCACATACGTTATCAACAAACCTTAAAACAGCACTATGAAACAACTTCTTTTTGCAGTATGCT